>NZ_JBALMS010000054.1:0-28247 GCF_036962205.1 Bacillus sp. JJ664
TTGTATATAAGATACGCAAAATTTGATAAATTTCATCAACTCTATTATATACCTTCTCGAAACTATTTGAATGGTCCAAATAGCTTATGTCGAAAAATGTTTTCTGTTGTAAAATAGTAGCTTTGTATCAAAAACAACTGATAGTCAATATTTGGTTATTAATATGAAAAAAGACATACAAAAAAATGGCTGTTTTTCAGTATTGAATCTACTTTATCAGTTCTATAAAGGTAAATATTTAACAATAAAAAATAGCCTATAACTAACTTTTAGTTACAGGCGATCTCTATATTGATTATTGTGAAACTGACCTTTCAGTTTCTACTGCAGCATTATTCATACCAGTTTTCATATACTTAGGTAACACAACGAAATAATACACACCAACTATTGATAAACTTAATCCGACAATTGCATGTAACCATTCAATCTTTAAAATAACTGGATAGAATAGCGCGATTAAGCCTAATGTAATACTTTGAGATAATAGTATAATTGGTTGAATCCAACCTTGAACTCTTCCCATCATCCGTTTTTCAACAATTTTAGGGAACCAACCTCCAATTCCAATATTTACGATTGGTAATATTAGTCCAATAATGAATTGCCATAGAATGTAAGCAATTGGTGAAGTTGAGAATCCTCCTGCAATGACACATAGTCCAGATATAATCAGTCCGATGATGATCATATTTTGAAGTTGCATCTTCTTTGCTAACATTGATCCGACAATGCTTCCAAGTAATATACCTGTACCAAATGAAACGCCAACATAGATTAGTAATTCTTCATAGTTATCAGGAGCCAGTTTGTATTTTAAGATAAAAGAAGGCATTACCGAAAACCCACCATTAATGACACCAAATAAGAAAAATCCTGATAAAAGAGACCTTAGTAATGAGTGATTTAAAATGTAAACAATTCCTTCCTTAAAATCCTTTAGAACTAAAGTAAACTTCAAATCTTTTAATGAATGGTGACCATTAGGATTAGTAATTTCTTTCGAGAGTTTAGCTACTTGGATCAGAAGTCCAGATAGGATAAATGATATCGTATCAATGATAATAGCAGCCTCTACTCCCAATTTCCAAAATACAATTGTTCCTATTGCGCCACCAAATAGCATAAATAAACTACTAACTAGTTGATTTAAACCTGCCGAGGTTGCATATTGATCCTCTGTTAAAATCCCTTGCAAAAGAGAAGACTGCGCAGGTTGAAAAAATTTAGATACGCCACTTCTTAAAAATAGAATACAAAATGAAAGAAATATCCAATCTTGCATGATTGTAATTAATAAAACAACTGATAAACAGGCACTTATGTAATCGCAGTACATGGCAATTTTCTTTCGATTTAACCGGTCTGCAAATACGCCTACAAAGAAAAACAGAAAAAGCATTGGTAAAGTATAAGTTAATTCTGTGATCGTCGCATATGACGGTTGAGTAGAAAATTTTCTTAATAAATAAAGCATAAACGCTGTCATGCCCACAACGGATCCAAGCTGAGAAGTGAAATTTGCTAAAAATAACCATAAGAAATTACGGTTTTTAAAAATTTGTAACAACTTAAGTCCCCCTTTTTACACCCTTATTCATTATATACTAAATTTTCAGAATAAAAAGCGCGATTATTGTCGGACTTTCTTTAACTTTTCGCATAAACTTTTCCATAATCAACCAAAATAATAATATCTTACAATTATTTCGTTATAACAGGGAGTTGATATATTGAAATTATTCTTCATATTTTTAAGTTTATTCTTATTAACAATGGCGTTACTCGCTGGTATCGATTTAATACAAGGCACAAGCTTTTCTGAAATGTGGAGTTATATACTTGTTAGTAAAACGGAATTGGTTGGCGAGGATTATGTGGTAATCTTTTTATTTACTGTTCCGTTTGCAGTCGCAAATACTGTCCTTAAATACTTAAATAAGAAAAAAATAAAAAACAGAACAAAAAACCCACAAAATTCTACTAATTAAAAAAGCAACAAAAAACAGCTTAGTTATTTTCTAAGCTGTTTTTTTCTTTACCTTTTTTCTGTATGATTGCAATCGCTAGTAAAGCAATTGGAATAATTATTTGAAGTGGGACATGTAAATAATATGGAACAACATCCAATCCCTCTTTATAATGCTCTAAGTAATTTGGAGCCATCCAAACCGAGCTGACAACGATAATAACCGCAATAGGGTAGGTTAATGTATCTCTCTTCTTCACCCTGAATAAATCTGAAGCACCAATCACTGCACAAAAAAAGAAGACTGAAACTTTCATAAATCCACCTATAACCATAATAATTACAATTAATGAATCTAGTCTTTGAATAAAATTAGCAACGTTTATATAACTAACAGCTGTTAAAATGGGATAACTTGCCCGATCTAATACATCCACGCCCAAAATCATAATGTTTACTAGCGTCAAAGTTGTAAGTAATAATCCAGCAAATACCATCGCTGGAATGCCTACTTTAATTGCGAGCTCAGGCTTTCTTAGATGTGGCATCAGCATGGTTAACGTAATAATTTCACCAAAAGGAAATGTTACAGTTAATGGGAATGCAGCATGTATAACTGGTTTCCAGCCATCTTCTAAAACTGGTCTTAAATTATTAATGTGGAATAACTTTGCTATAAGCTCAAATCCTATGACTACTACGATAATGAACATAATTACATAAAAAGTAATTTCATTTATTCTTCCAAATGTTTCAAACCCTTTATATATAGCATACATAACTAGAAAACTCATTAGTATGCCTATTGCTAATAGGGAAGTTGAGTTGTAAAGTGAAATGACCAATAACTCCTCAAAATCACGCAGAACTCGACCAGCAATATAAATAAAGTAGATTGTATAAATTAAAGCGAGGAGTATTCCTGCATATTTCCCTAAGATCTTTTGAACATAGTGAGTAAACGGTAACTCTGGATACATTTGAAATAATTTAATATAAATGTAATACAACACACAACCCATGAATAATGCAATAATTAAACTAATCCACGCGTCCTGCCTCGCTTCTGTTGCCATACCAATTAGTGATGAACTTCCAATTTCAAATAAAACAATCATACAAAAAAACTGAAAGCCACTTATAGATAATTTACGGTTCATTTTATAACCTTCTTTTTAATATGGGTATGTTCGCTTTCTCATACCTACATTGTTAATTTGCACATCTACAGTTACTTTGAATTTTGCTTTCTGGAATACTTTATTCCAATCTTTTTCATGTTTTTTGAAAGCTTTCGGATCATTAATATGAAGTTTTTCACCAAATCCGAAAACATCGCCACCAAGTTTCTGTGCTTGAGTTAAGCCATCTAAGATCATTTGTCTCACAACTTTTTCACTATCTTTTTCATATTTATTAAGTGTTTTCGCCTTATCAAAGTCATCATTACAGAGCACTTCATCAATATGGCCAATCGATTTTACTTTTACATGAATATTCGGTATCCCTTTTTTCATTTTTACATCTGTTTTTGTTTTTACACGAGTTAATTCCATTGAATCATATTTTTCTTTTTTACATTGAATTTGAAGATTTGTTTCTTTAATTAAATTATCTATAAATTGGACTGCTCTTGCTGGTGGGCCGTCAAGCCAGCCAACTAATTTTCCTTTTCTAAATACACCCATTCCATTTATAACTGCATAAGTTGATTTTACTTTTTCTGTATTCGCTAAAGATTCTGATTCTGGTGATTCATATGCTAACGTAACACCGTTAATGGTTGGTTCACGTCCTGGACTTGAGATAGAAGCGATGACTTCGCGCATCTGTGTTTCGTGATTTTCCCCTAACAAATTAGAGGTGTTTTGTATCTTCCCTGAAATTGATTTTGCAGGAAGTTTATCAAGTGGTGGTATGTTATTCATCACTCGATATACACTATCTTTCCTAGCAATAATGACCGGAATATTTACACGAATTTTCGAGTCTCTCTCAAATACATCAAAAATCCAATTTAATGATTGCTCTTTGGCTAACGTTTCACCAACTATTACAAGTGCTACATGGGAATAAATATTTGGCCTTGAAACTCTTTTTGTCACTTTACGAGCGGCTTCTGAGATTGTTCTGCCCGTTTCGACTAACGAAATGATTGGAATACCTTGTGCACCTGTTTGGGTAGCTATTGCATTTGGGTTAATGATTTGAACAATCATTTCATACTCTTTTGTTTTAGGTACATAATCTAAGCCCATTGCGACAACGATTGATAATCCATTTAATTCTCTATAGTTTGAACATCCGCTTAACAGTAGAATAATAATAAGTACGATCATACAAAATTTCTTTTTCATGGTTTATTCCCCATTACTTTGTTCTTTAATTGTTTTTGTATTACCTTGGGAAGGAACAACTAAAATTGTATCTTTCTGACTACTTAAACGAAACGGTGCGAAAGGCGCAAAATAAGGCTCCCCAAAAGAACGTAAGCTACACATATGCATCAAAATAATTAATCCACCAATTAATATGCCAAACAATCCTATATAAGCTGCTGCTATTAGTAATATAAACCTTAGAATCCTCGCTGCAATCGACATGTTGTAGTAAGGAATTGTAAAGCTCGCAATGGCAGTGATTGAAACAATAATTACCATCGATGCCGAAACGAATCCCGCTTGAACCGCGGCTTGACCTAAAATCAAGGCCCCTACAATAGAAAGTGCCTGACCAACCGCTCTAGGCATTCGAATACCAGCTTCTCGCAATACTTCAAAAACCATTTCCATCCCGATTGCTTCGACAATGGCAGGTAACGGAACACCTTCCCGTTGTGCGGCTAAACTTACTAATAATACAGTTGGAATTACCGCTTGGTGAAAGGATGTAATCGCAATAAATATTGCGGGTGCAAATAAGGCAAGCCAGAAAGACACATATCGTAAAGCCCTTAAAAAAGTCCCAATATATGAGCTTTGATAGTAGTCTTCAGGTGATTGAAAAAACTGTGTGAATGTTGCAGGTAAAATTAGAACAAACGGTGTACCCGCAGTAAGGATGGCGATCCGGCCTTCAAGCAAATTCCCAACTACTGCATCAGGTCTTTCTGTATGTAGCATTGTTGGAAAAATGGTCTTTTGGTCATTTTGGATATAATTTTCTATATAACTCGACTCAAGAATTTCATCGACATTTATTGCTTCTAAACGATGATTTACTTCCTTTAATAAATTCTCATCAACAACACCTTTTATATACATGATTTCAACATCTGTTCTTGTGATTTCACCTATTTTCATTGATTCAATACGAAGAGCCGGATGTTGGATTCGATTTCGAATGAGCGAAGTATTAGTACGTAAGCTTTCTGTGAAGCTATCTTTTGGTCCTCTAATAACCGTTTGAGTAGATGGTTCCGAAATACTTCTAGATTGAACCATTTTCGTACATGCTACTAAGAAATTTGTATCATGATCTAAAAGAATGATTGTGTCGCCAAGGAGTAAGGCTGATAAGAGATTTGTATAACTTGATTGAGATTTTAAACTAGAAACAGAGATGATACTCTTTAAACCATTTTCTAAATCTGATAAAGACAAAGTTGTTTCTTTTTCTGTATTAATTTTTACGATTTTTTCAACGATACCCTCATTGATTAATTGCTCATTGGAAATCCCATCAATATGAATAATTGCAAAGGAATACTGCATCCCTTCTCCAAGTGATTCATGTCTTATAATCAAATCAGAGCTGTCGCCAAAATCTTCCTTAATTCGTTTTATATTTTCTAAAATATCCTTACTTAAGGAACGAGATATATTATTTTGAAAAGGTATTTTTTTATTGGTTGCTGCACTGTTGGTTTCTTTATAATTAAACATTAATTACCACCGTCCATAATTTTTATGGCTTTATATTTCTATACTTTTTCCAAATTCTTTCATTTCATGTATTGATTTCTAATCAAACGAATTTACAACATGTTCAAATCAGTCTTTTGAGCATAAAAATAACCCTTGCTACATGTTGATGTAACAAGGGTTGTATAACTTCTTTAACTAATCATATAGTTTCTGTGCAATTTGCAAATTGACATTAACTGCTTTTCGACCGATTGAATAATATTGTATATTTGTATTTTGAATTTCTTCTACATCAAAACAATTTCGACCATCAAATATGAGTGGGTGTTTCATTCTTGTTTCAAATTGACTCAGTTCTGCACGAACAATTTCATTCCATTCGGTTACGATCAATGCGGCATCTTTATTCGAAATAGCTTCATATAAATCATTGGCGTACTTCACTAAATCTCCAAACTCTCTATTTACTTCTGGTAGAGCGATTGGGTCATATACAGTTATAATAGCCCCGTCTTTTAAAAACTCTTTTATCAACGCAATAGAAGGCGCATGCCGAATATCATTTGTATTTGGTTTAAAACTAGCCCCTAAAATAGCTATTTCTCTATCTTTCAATGAGCCAAAATATAGTTTTGCTAATTCATATAATTTCAATTGCTGATATTCATTTATATCAATGACTGATTTAAGGAGTTTTAATTCTAAACCTTCCAAGGCCGAGCTTTGTATCAACGCCGAAGTATCTTTTGGAAAACAAGATCCTCCAAATCCAATACCTGCATTTAAAAATTGAGACCCGATACGGCGGTCTAGCCCCATACCATGAGCAACTTGTTCAATATCAGCACCGACCGCTTCACAAATTAAAGATATTTCATTTATAAAACTAATTTTTGTTGCTAAAAAAGCATTAGAAGCATATTTAATCATTTCAGCACTTCGTACACTCGTTACGAAAATTGGCAGATTGAATGACTTATATAATTCCGATACGTAAGATGCAGACTGAGGATGATCTGTGCCGATTACAATACGATCTCCGTGGAAAATATCGTGCAAAGCTGATCCCTCTCTTAAAAATTCAGGGTTTGATACAACATCTATTTTGAGTTGAGGATGAGCAAATTCTTTCAAAATTTGTTTTACAACCTCATTCGTCCCAACAGGTACAGTACTTTTAATGACCACGACTAGATCTTTTGAAGCATTAACTGCTATATCTTTTGCCACTTCTTTTAAATAGGTTAGATTGGCAGTACCATCTGGTAACTCTGGGGTACCTACAGCAATGAAGATCACATCCGCTTTACTATAAGCTTGATCAATATTTGTTGTAAAAGCAATACGATCTTGCATAATGTTTTCCAATAAAGCTTCTTGTAGACCAGGTTCATAAATAGGACATATACCTTTTTGGAGTAAATTGATTTTACTTTCATCAATATCAACGCATGTAACCTTAAAACCAACTGTCGCAAATGAAACACCTGTGGCAAGCCCAACGTAACCTGTACCAGAAACAATAATTTGCTTCATGCCCCATCCCCATCCCGTATCGTTAATCAATGTGAACTGTTTTTTCATTCCTGTTTTGAGTTACTACTTCTTCAAGATATTGAATCAAATCGTGTTTAAATTCATCTCTTTCCATCGCAAACTTAATTGATGTTTTGATTAACCCCAATGGCTCTCCAACATCATAGCGCTCACCTTCAAATTCGTAAGCATAAATATGATCAAATTTATTTAACCCAACTAAAGCATCGGTAAGCTGTAATTCACCATTGACTCCATAAGCTGTTTCTTCTAGTACTTTAAAAATATCTGCTGTTAAAACATATCTTCCCATAATCGCTAAGCTTGAAGTATTTGTACCGACAGGTGGTTTTTCAATCAAATGATGTATTTTATATAGTTCACCTAAATCTTCACAGCTCTCAACCATGCCATAACGACTGATATCTTTTTTAGGTACATGCTTAACACCGATGACAGATGATTTTACTTTTTCATATTGTTGGATTAACTGATATGTACATGGCACCGTCCCTGTTGTTACATCATCACCAAGTAATACTGCGAACGGCTCATTTCCTACGAAATTTTTGGCACATAAAATGGCATGCCCTAAACCTTTTGGTTCTTTTTGCCGCAAATAATATAAATCTGCTATTGAGGAAGTATGCTCAACTTGTTCCAATAAATCATATTTTTTATTTTGTAATAACCGCTGCTCTAATTCAAATGCATAATCAAAATGATCCTCTATTGCACGTTTACCCTTACCGGTAATGATTAAAATTTCTTCGATTCCTGATTTAACAGCCTCTTCAACAATATATTGAATGGTTGGTTTATTCACAATTGGTAACATTTCCTTTGGCATCGCTTTAGTTGCAGGTAAAAATCGTGTTCCTAGTCCAGCAGCTGGAATAATTGCTTTTCTTACCTTCATTTACATTCGCTCCCCAATAAAATATGTTTTACCACAGTTCAATCCTGGAGTTGTGTTTGGTACTTAACTTTATGAACTCGCTACCCCCAACATCACTAATTTACAGATCATTTAACCAATCTTTACAATCTCTGAATCTTAAAAACTTTACATATATCCCTTCTTTATTTGATATTTAACTACCTTCAAGTTCATCTATTTTTTACAAAACTCAAACATAGGAATTACAATTCAAATAAAAAAATCCCAAGCAAAAAATGCTTGAGATTTTTAAAAGATAAAAGGTATGATTCAGACTGATTATGAATTAATAAACGTAGTAGTTTACAATTAATTTCTTTTTAATCATATCTTTTCCGACATAACTTGTATCGGATATATTCGATAGTCATTTCTTACGATAACAACTATTAAAAGGATTTTTATTGAGGGAAAGTAAGGTTGAGGAGTATTTGGCAATAAAAAAATCTCGAGCATAAACTCGAGATTTTTAAACTATATTATTTTAAATAACGACTTGGAATTTTATCAATGTTTTCAAGCATGATTCCAGTACCTACCGCTACACATTGCATTGGATCTTCAGCAATAAAAACAGGAACTTTTAATTCTTCAGCTAGTAATGTATCAATACCATGAAGAAGTGCTCCACCACCTGTTAAGATAACTCCACGATCAATAATATCAGCAGATAACTCTGGCGGTGTACGTTCTAAAACAGTTTTTGCAGCTTGTACAATTAAGTAAACTGGTTCACTTAAAGCACGTTGAATTTCATCAGAATATACAGTAATTGTACGAGGTAGACCAGTTACCATATCACGTCCACGAATATCGATTGATTCGTTTCGTGCACCTGGGAAAACTGTTCCTACTTCAATTTTAATTTGTTCAGAAGTACGCTCACCAATTAGCAGTTTATACTCACGTTTAATATAGTTTAAAATCTCCATATCAAACTTGTCCCCTGCCATTTTAATTGAAGAGGCGGTGACGATATCTCCCATAGACAATACAGCAATATCGGTTGTCCCACCGCCAATATCAATTACCATGTTACCGCTTGGTTGGAATATATCCATTCCAGCTCCAATTGCCGCAACTTTTGGTTCTTCTTCTAAATAAACTTGTTTTCCACCGCTTTTTTCAGCAGCTTCACGAATTGCTTTTTGTTCAACAGACGTAATGTTTGTTGGACAACAAATCAAAATACGCGGTTTTGACATAAACCCTTTTACATCTAATTTATTAATAAAATAACGTAGCATTGCTTCTGTAATATCAAAGTCAGCAATAACACCGTCTTTTAACGGACGAATTGCAACAATATTACCAGGTGTACGACCTACCATGCGGCTTGCTTCTTCACCTACTGCTAACACTTTTCCGCTATTACGTTCAATTGCAACTACAGAAGGTTCGTTTAAAACGATTCCTTTACCTTTTACATGTATTAAGACATTGGCTGTACCAAGATCTATCCCGATATCCTTAGAAAACATTCTTTTTGGCTCCTCCTTATTCACTATACTCATGAGCAGTTCCGAATACGTGTTATACCAAAATATAATTTTACCATAAAAGACTGCTTTTAGTAATTAATTTATTGTGAACAGGAGGTTAAATATTTCTAATTTTGTTTTCAAGGCTCGCCAATCCCTACTTTATAACCTTTTCAACGTCTTCTTTTTGATACTTTTGCTTTGTTGCTTCTCCACCGCGTAAATGACGAATTGATTTGTGATAATCTAATATTTCTTTTACCTCATTTGCCAAATCTGGATTAATTTCCGGAAGGCGTTCTGTTAGATCTTTGTGTACTGTACTTTTTGACACACCAAATTCTTTTGCAATTACACGTACTGTTTTCTTCGTCTCCACGATATATTTCCCTATCTTGATTGTTCTCTCTTTGATGTAATCGTGCACACTACTCTCCTCCTCGAATTGGATGTGAGAAGCGTGAAATGAGACTCGTTTTGACTGACTAAGCTGCTCTTTTTCCTGCTCTGACTGACCTGCTGAGGTACATTTATTTTGACTAGGTAGAAAATCCACGATCCCTCACCTCAAACACCTCTTTGATGGGTTTATAACATTGTATTAGCAAAAGGTTATAACTATGCACAATTGTCAGAAAAAAACAAGCGCCCAACACATATGGGATCTGAATCCCCTGTGTTGGGCACTTTGTGAATTGCTATAAATCATTCTTTAATTTAGTTTGAGTCAGTATTTTCTTCTGTAGAACCAGAATTTTCTTCATCTGATTCTGTATCAGAAACGTTTCCAGATGTATTCATTGTATCCGAATCTTTTGCTTCACTTTTTGTATTTTCAGCATTGATAATTGCAGATACATCTTGACCTTGATATTTCTCAGGGTTAATTGCTACACCATCTTTACGTAATTCAAAATGAACATGAACGCCATTTTCTTTACCGATTAGTGATGTTCCAGCAACACCTAGAGCTTGTCCTTGTGTTACTTTAGAACCTTCTTCAACACTGATTGATTTTAAGCTTTGGTAGTAAGAAACTAAACCATTTCCATTGTCTACTTCAACCACATAACCTAGTTCAGCATCTTTTTGTGCTTTTGTAACTGTACCACTTAATGCAGCTGTTACACCAAATTCCTTATTACTCTTATCAACTAAATCCATTCCTGTGTTGATTGCGTAAGTTGAACCATCCACTAGAATTAAAGATTGTTGTTGTTGATCCTTTGAAGCTGAATCATCATAAAAATGACTTTTCACTTGAACTGTCGTATCCTTTGCAACAGGATATGATAGTTTTTCTTCAGTTTTTGTTACTGGTACTGCATCTGGCTCATTTGTGTCAATTGCTGTTCCAGTTTGTTTTGTTGGAGTAGGAGCATTACTATATTGATACCATAACGCACCTGTTAAAATGACTGCTGCACTCACTAAATAAATTGCTGGTACTACCCAACGCTTTCTTAACATTTTCACAACTTTTTGAGAAGTTTTTTTGTTTTGTTCCTCTCTCATCCTTATCACCTCTGCAATCATTGTCAACAGATTCCAGAAATTATATACGCAATTTAGAAAATTTTAATTCGACAAAATTCTTATTTTTCAAAATACTACCATCTAATCCACAATATATCCGTTAAATATTAACAATTGTGGCCTAGTTATACACAGATTTATACTAGTTATGCACAATTTTTGTGGATAACTCTATTTATGTAAATATGAAAATGGAAGAATATTTTTCTTGCATTTTATTTTTATTCAAAATATAATCACACTACAAGCTTGTTAGACATTTTAAAAATGGCTAGATCGAAAAATTTAACTTTTAAATTCTGTTTATCATAAATTTCTGCAATGATGAAGAAGAGTAGATGATATGAATGTTTCAGAGAGCTGACGGTTGGTGCGAGTCAGTACGGACATATTTTTGAATGGGCTTCTGAGCAGCCAAACCGAACCACAAACTGTGCAGTAGGCTTTGGCGGACGTCTCACCGATAAAAGAGACAGGTATTCAAACTTATGTTTCGATACTGCTTTTTGTTTGTCACAAGTAGTTCAGATCCATTTGTTTTGATACTGCAAAGTGAGTCTAATTCGGTATTAGACTAATTAAGGTGGCACCACGGGAGTCCTCGTCCTTTTATAAGGCGAGGACTCTTTTTGCGTCCAAAAAAAGGAGAGATACACATGTTATTCAATAAAAAAGGATTTATTACTTTCACTATATTACTTTCTCTGACATTAACAGCATGTAGCAACCAAGGAACTCAAGTTCAAAATACCTCTAAAGATCAGACGCTAAGATTAATGGATACTTCCGATATCGTAAGTCTTGATAGTTCACTTGCTTTAGATGGCCCTTCATTAAATGCATTAAATAGTGTCATGGAAGGTCTATATATGCCTAATGATAAAGGTGAGTATGTACCCGCAGCAGCTAAATCTCATAAAGTAAGTGAGGATGGCAAGGTTTATACATTTACATTAAGAGATGCTAAATATTCTAATGGCGAAAAAGTAACGGCTCAAGATTTTGTCTTTGCAATGAGAAGAGCAATTGATCCAAAAACAAAAGCACAATTTGCTTACGACTTATATGATATTGAAAATGCCCAAGAAATTAATCAAGGAAAACTTCCAGTGGAAAAACTCGGTGTGACTGCTTTAGATGATCAAACACTTGAAATAAAATTAGAACGTGCTATTCCATATTTTATCCAGTTAACAAGTTTACCTATGTATTTCCCTTTAAACGAGAAGTTTGTTAAAGAACAAGGCAATCAATACGGGCTAGAGGCAAATACAACTTTATATAATGGACCATATGTTGTTAATAATTGGGATCATGGTTCTGGATTTTCACTGAAAAAAAATGATCAATACTATGATAAAAAGAATGTGAAAGTAAATGAGATTGACGTTAAGGTCATGAAAGAGACAACAACTGCAGTGAATTTGTATGAAACAGGCGAACTTGATCAAGCAATTATTGATTCAAGTGTAATTGATCGCTTTAAGGATAATAGTGAATTACAAAAATTAGCAATGCCAATTGTTTCTTATATAAGCTTTAATCAACAAAACCCATTATTAGCTAATAGTAAAATACGAACTGCAATTTCAAATGCATTCAATAAAGAAGATATTAGTAATGTGTTATTAAACGATGGCTCAATCCCAACTGATCGAATTGTACCGAAAGGACTTGTAAAGGATTCAAAAGGAAACGATTTTGTCAGTTCTACGAAACACTCTTCATCAGTTGAACTATCAAAAGCGAAATCACTTTTTAAAGAAGCACTTTCAGAAAGTGGAAAAACTGATGTCTCACTTTCTTTATTAGTTAATGATAGTAATACGTCTCGTAAAATAGGAGAGTACATTAAGTCTCAACTAGAAACGAATTTACAAGGGTTAACGGTTGATATTATTGTACAGCCCGCTCAACAGAAGTTTGAATTACGCCAACAAGGCGATTATGATCTATCTTTAGATACATGGGGAGCAGATTATCCTGATCCAACAACTTATTTAGAACTATTTACATCTAAATCGGCTTTAAACGTACTAAATTACAGTAATAAACAATATGACGACTTATTACTTAAGGCGAACACAGTTAGCATTCAGAATGAAACTGAACGCTTTAAATTGCTTCATAAAGCTGAAGACGTCTTGTTAAATGATGCAGTCATCGAACCACTCTATCAAGCTGGCTATGTATACCTTCAAAAAGAATCAGTCACAGGGATTAAAGTACGACCATTTGTTGGTTATTTCTATTACAAATATGCAAATAAGCAGTAATGGAGTTGAATCTTCAATTACTTGCCTAACAAAAAAAACAGACCTATAGAGGTCTGTTTTTTTGGCTTAAAAGTTTGAATACTCCCCGTCCCTAAAGTCAAACAGGCGTCTAAATTTCGATCTAAATAAATACGTTTCTTAGCGCAACTATCTACTCTGTTATTTCTTTGCGGCTTCACTTAGTTCTTCAAAGTCTTTTTTATTTAACGAGGTAATAGATATATCTTTATAATAGTACTTTACAATTTCATCATATAGCTTCCCTTGTTTGGCCATTTCATTTGCTCCGTACTGGCTCATTCCAACCCCATGACCATAACCCTTTGTTGTGATGATGATTTGATCGTCTTTTCTTTCCCATGAAAAATCAGTTGATCGCAGCTCTAGTTTTTCTCGAATTTCTTTTCCTGTTAGTATTGTCTTACCAAATGCTACTTGCTCTACTCTATTACTTTTTGTTCTAGAGATGACTTTTCCAACACTTGATTTAGAGGTAAGACTAATTCCTAGCTTTGTTTCGAATTCTTTTACAGAAAACGCCTTTTTGGCTATATAATTTGGTGCCACAGAATCCCACGGACTAGCCACACTTTTTAAGTATGGTAGACTATTTTTCCAGTATTCTTCGGAATTCTCTGTATAACCATTACTTGAGGAGAAGAATGAGGCTGTGATAGGTTGTCCATCGTATGTTAATATTTGACCTTCTGTAGCTTTAACAGCATCCTCAAGCTTCTTTATTTTCGAATCATAATCCGCTCCATATTTCTTTTTTAAATCGTCGCGATCCTGGAATACTTGGAATTGGACTGTATCATTTACAATCCCACCTTCGTCTAATTCAGTACCCTCTTCTAAGCGTTTAACGATAAATGTCCTTGCACTTAAGCTCTGCGCCTTTAATGCTTCAGGCTCAAATATGGCAGGCATTTCTGATGCTACAACCCCTAAAACATATTCTTCAATTGGAAGCTTTTCAACTTTTTTCGTTTTCGTTCGATAAACTGATATTTCTACTAGTTCATTTTTATTTTTACTGGCTGCCTCCACTTGATTCGCATTGTACTGTAATTGATCTGTTAATTTACCATCCGTCTGGCTATGAAACGGAAGAACTAGCAATGTTGGTAAAATAATTACGACCGAGCATGTTGTTAATCCTGCAGTAATTAATGTTTTAAATGATTTCATCCTTTTCCTCCTATCCATTTCCAAAAAAACATTCCCTGGCAATTTACATCTAATTGCCGTTCTAGAGCTAATTTATGAAGATGGACAAGCATTTAGAACAATTTTCGCAAGATGTTAGTATGTAAATATTATTCTTTTTCACTATTTTTAGAATATTTTATAGGATTTTTGCCTATAACTGTATAGTAGAAAGTTGATTAAAGTTTACATGCAAATAACTACATTCTTTTTCGGCATTATTCCTATGCATGTAAAATAAAAATGCCCGACTCCATGTGGGGAAACACATAGTGCCAGGCATTTCATCATTGTTTTTTAGTTTACGCTTGTAAGTCTTTAAGTGTTTCTTCTTCAATTGCTGTGCTTGGTTCGTTTACACGTTCAATGTCCGCTCCAAGTGCAGCAAGCTTTTCATGGAAGTTTACATATCCACGATCTAAGTGTTTTAATTCAGTTACACGAGTATAGCCGTCAACTACAAGTCCAGCAAGGATTAATGATGCTGCAGCACGTAAATCAGTTGCAGCTACTTCTGCTCCTTGAAGGTTGTTTGGTCCATGGATAATTGTAGAACGACCTTCAATTTTTATGTTTGCATTCATGCGTCTAAATTCTTCAACGTGCATGAAACGATTTTCAAATACTGTTTCAGTGATCATGCCTGTTCCATTAGCTCTTAATAGAAGTGCCATCATTTGAGATTGCATATCTGTTGGGAAGCCTGGGTGAGGCATTGTTTTAATGTCTACAGGTTTTAAATTATCCGTTCCAATCACTCGAAGACCTTCTTCTTCCTCGATAATTGTTACACCCATTTCACGCATTTTCGCTACAACTGAGCTTAAATGTTCTGGAACTGCATTTTCAATTAAAACATTACCATTCGTAATAGCCGCTGCAACCATAAATGTTCCTGCTTCTACACGGTCTGGAATAATATGATGAGTTGTACCAAATAATGTTGGTACTCCTTCAATACGAATTGTACCTGTACCTGCACCACGAACTTTTCCACCCATTGAGTTGATAAAGTTTGCAAGATCAACGATTTCTGGTTCTTTTGCAGCATTTTCAATTACTGTTGTACCTTCAGCTAAAGAAGCTGCAGACATAATATTTTCAGTTGCACCAACACTTGGGAAATCTAAATAGATTTTTGCTCCTTTTAAACGGCCATTAGTTTTTGCTTCAACAAAACCATTTCCAACCGTAATTTGAGCACCCATTGCCTCAAATCCTTTTAAGTGTTGTTCAATTGGTCTAGAACCGATTGCACAACCACCAGGTAATGCCACACGAGCATGACCGTTCCTCGCTAATAGTGGTCCCATTACAAGAATAGATGCTCGCATTTTACGAACATATTCAAATGGTGCTTCAACATGTAAATCTTTTGAAGCATCAACTGTTACTGTATTGTTTGTGAACTCAACTTCTGTATTTAAATTACGAAGAACTTCGTTAATCGTGTAAACATCAGATAGAGTTGGTACGTCATGAATTATATTTTTTCCTTCACTAGCTAGTAGCGCTGCAGCAAGAACTGGTAAGACAGCATTTTTTGCACCTTCTACACGTACAGTGCCTTGAAGCTGTTTCCCGCCACGGACAATGATTTTATCCAAGCTTTTCCCCTCCGTGTCCTATAATAGATCTATCAATATTCTACTGTTATAATCGGTGTTCCAATAATAATTGTTTTTGATTCATCAACATTGTTTTCACGAATTGCAATTTGTAAATTAATTTTTTTGCCATTTGCAACCAGAGCGTCATTCCACTGTTCAGTATATGCTGAGACAGAGACGAATGCCCCTTCTTTTATTTCTTCAATTTTTGTTGCTTTGAATGCTTCCAAAAATTCATTTTTTATACCCTGCAAAACACCTTCAAGTTTACCACCCATTGTCCCTTTAATACAAGTAAAAAAAGTAGGTTCCTCATTAAAAATATTTTCCAGTGATTGATCAATTAGAATTTTGGTTTCTTTTTCAGTTCGTTGGTCCCACTTAGTCCCAGTTAATTCATAAATAACATAACTACTATTGTCACTAGTAGATGTAACGACAAGTCTTTCTGTGACAAAAGTATGATTGGATACACCAATTATTTTATTTTTTTCTTTATCTATAGACCATTTGAAATTTTTAAAATTATTTTTATACTTTTTCATTACTTCAGTTGCCGAAGTATTTATTTTAGCTTCTCTTGCATATAAATTCCAACTTGTAATAGAAATGTCTTTTTTATTTAATACATTTGCAAAACGATTTAATTGGCCTACTCCCGACTCTGCCATACCGATTTTATTTATATTAAAGAATATTACTGAAGCAACACCAATTGTAATTAATAATAAATAGAATATTTTTTTCATAAAAAAATCCCCTCTCCTACTTTCATTTTTCACAGGTAGAGAGGGGTTTATACGATGTATCGTAACACAACTTCTGACAAATTATTTCAATAAAAATGTGAGGTTTTTTGCATACTGTAAATAATTTAAGAAAAAACTACTGACTGATGAAGAAATCGTAATTGTTAACAAGACCATAAATAGTCGAATTTGGGGAACATGACCTTTTTTCATAATACTTTCCCACTTAATCGCAGTTATTGCCCACCAAGTTAAAATAATGAATATTAAATTGACAATAATAGCTAATAAAGCCTCTGTGCCAAGTAAAGTTTTCATCATTTCCCCTCCTTTATCGATAAACTAAAAAGAAAAAGTGTAGGAGTTACCCTACACTTTCAATCATATTACATTCATTTTAAGCCTGAAAGAAATCTTTTACAATTTCTAACTGATGAAATACATCATAAGCTAAAGATGGTTTAATTCCAAGTGCAACAGTCATGATCACACAAATAATTACAACAAGGATATGCGTTTTTGGAAGAACAACTGGACGCTCTTCGCCACTTCTGAAGAATACATTTTGTAAAATTCCGAAGTAGTAAAAATAAGATATTACTGTCGTTAATAGTAAAATTCCACCAAGTACATAAAATCCTTTAACTGGAACAAAAGCCCCCATAAAGATATTTAATTTACCGATGAAACCTGAAGTTAACGGTATCCCCGCTAATGACAGAACAAAAATTGTCATTGCAATTGCTAAATAAGGATTTGTTTTAACAAGTCCAGCAAAAGCTGAAAGTGAGTCAGAACCTCTTTGCTGTTGTACATTATAAACGATTGTTAAAATACCAATTGTCATGAATGTATAAGCTAATAAGTAGAACCAAATACTTTCAAACATAAATGGTGAAATACTTAAAAATGCTACAAGTATATAACCGCCATGCGCGATACCTGAGTATGCTAACATACGTTTTAAATTGTTTTGTTTTAAAGCAATTGTATTCCCTATAATCATCGAAAGTGCAGCTAATACACCAACAACCGGCTGCATTACTTCAAATACTGATTTTTGTTGTTCCATCAGTAAAGCACCAGTGAAAATTGATAGGAATATACGTAAAACAATGATAAAACCGCCAGTTTTTGAAACTGTTGCTAAAAATGCAGTTACAGGTGTTGGTGCACCTTCATAAACATCTGGTGCCCACATATGGAACGGTACAGATGCTAACTTGAATGACAAGCCAACAAATACTAGAACGAATGCAATGATTAGTAAAAACTCATTACTACTAGCTACCCCCTGAGAAAGCGCTAGATTCATCTCTGTGATGTTTGTCGTACCAGTTAAGCCATAAGTATAGCTTAAGCCGAATAATGTTATAGCAGTTGAAATACCACCGTTGATTACATATTTAAGTGCAGCCTCTGAAGATCCTTCTCGTCTTTTTTGAATACCTACTAAAATATAAGAAGAAATTGAAAGAAGCTCTAATCCAACAAACAAGGTGATTAAATCACTGCTTGAAGCCATATACATGGTTCCAATTAATGCAGCAATAAATAATGTGTAGTATTCTGACTGCTCAGAGATTGTATGATCCCCTAAAGCAAGTAACAATACTAAAATTGCACCAATTAACAAAATTGTTTTAAAAACAAGTGAAAATGAATCAAGTTTGAATGTGCCAAATAATAAATTGACTGGTTCATGATTATATAGTGTGATAAGCCATACAAATGCTGCTACAACACTAATTAATCCTACCCAACCGATTACTTTACGACTTACGTTTTTTGGCAATACCAGTTCAAGAACTAATAGAAGAAGTGCGGCAGCTATTAGAATGATCTCTGGACCCATTGATTCCCATTGAAATTCAGATAATGCTTTCCATGTCATCTTCTATACACCTCGAATCCCTTGAATGATAAAGTCCACTGATGATAAAATCATGTCATTTACAAGAGCAGGATATACTCCAAGCCCTATAATCGCAATGACTAAAATTACCGACGCGATTGTTTCACGTTTTGATAAATCAGTAAATGATGAAACGAATTCACTATTTTTTCCAAAGCTTAGCGCAAGAATTGCTCTTAAAATATAAGCTGCTGTTAAAATAATTCCTAACGTACCTACAGCTGCAATAATTTTATGACTTTGGAATAAACCTACAAACGATAGCCATTCTCCAACAAAGCCTGATAAACCAGGTAATCCTAGTGAAGCCATACCACCGAATAATAATAATCCTGCCAATCTTGGCGTGGATTTAGCCAATCCGCTAATTTTATCAAAACTAGTTGTATCTCCACGATTTTCTAGCATACCAACAAGTAAGAATAGAAGTGCAGCTATTAAACCGTGAGAAACAGATTGAAAAATCGCCCCTTGGATTCCAGCACTATTCATTGCTGCAAGTCCGACGATCACAATCCCCATATGTGAAAAACTTGAATAAGCTAATACTGAACGTAAATCTTTTTGAGTTAATGCAATATAAGCTCCATAAAGTAAATTTACGACTCCTATGATTGCAAGAGCTACTGACATTTTATCAAATTGGTCTGGGAAAATTCCTAATGCAAAACGAATTAAACCATACGTTCCAATTTTTAATAGGATACCCGCGTGAATAATAACAACAGCAGGATTTGCCTGTGTATGCACATTCACCATCCAACGATGGAACGGGAATAATGGTAATTTGATTGCAAAAGCAATTAATAAACAAACTAGTAGTCCCATTTTTAGGTTTTCTGAAATTGGGCTAATTGTATCGTAACCAACCGGTATGATATTAGCTAAATCAGCATAATTTGTAGTGCCTGTTCGAGCGAATAATACAGCGATAACGAATAATAAAAATGCTGATCCTAATCCGTTGTAAATTAAAAATTGGTAACCAGCTCGCTCGCTATCAAATCGGCCCCATCTTCCGATTAAGAAGAACATCGGTACAAGCGTTAATTCAAAAAATAAGAAGAATAATACTAAATTTTGAGAAGCAAATACGCCATACATACCAACTTGTAGGATAAATAACAATTGATAAAAGCTTCTTGAACCTTTATTAATCGAATAACCCGCGATGACAGAAATTAGTGAGATGACACCTGTAAGTAAGATCATTACTAATGATAACCCATCTACACCAAGTTCAAATTTCACTTCAAATAATCTAGTTGACTCTGCAAAGAATTTTCCAAACGAAAACCATTCGTATGAAATATTCCAATTCTGTAAATTAGAATGATTTTGTCCAGCAATATATGTGATTGCTGTTAAAACAAATGTTAGAACTGCTGTTGCTAGAGCCCAAACCTTGTAAGAATTCTTTGGCGCAAACGTTACAAGTAGTAAACCTAAAAGAGGTGAGAAAACAACCCATAATAAAAATTGAGAACTCATCATAAGTTGTACCCCCCTGTCACAACTAATGTTAATAATATAAGGGCTAGACCTAACAATGTAATGAATCCATATGTTTGGACTTGGCCACTTTGAAGTCGAGAACCGATACTACCAACTGTACTCACAATTCCTTTTACGACAATCGCAATTCCCTCAATGACAAATCGTTCAATCGCATACATCACATGACCAATTGCAAACATTCCTTTTACAATTGTTACGTTATATAGCTCATCAACATAGTATTTGTTAAGAAGAATTTCATAGAATAACCCGTTTTCTTCTTGATCTGATTTCTTCGCTTTGCTGCCGTACATTGAGTAAGCAAGTGTAATACCCGCAAGTGATACTAACGTTGCAACAATCATAATCCAAATTGGTTCATGACTATGCTCTGTTATTGTAAATGGTACATCCTCAAGTAAAAACTCATTTAAATATCGGCCAAAGAATGGCGTATTTATATACCCTGCAAATATTGCAAGTACACCTAATAATGACATTGGAATAACCATTGACATTGGTGACTCGTGGGCACCTTTTGTTTTTTCTTCCCCAGTGAAGACTAGGAAAAATAAACGGAACATATAAAATGATGTGAAGAATGCTGCTGTTAGTGCAATGATGAATAATACATAATGTCCATTTGACCAGGCTGCAGCTAAAATTTCATCTTTACTAAAGAAGCCTGATAGTAAAGGAACACCTGTAATTGCTAGTGTACCGATTAAGAATAAAGTAGACGTCCATTTCATCTTTTGACGTAGTCCACCCATTTTGAAAATATCTTGTGTATGAACAGCATGGATTACACTACCTGCCGCTAAGAACAATAATGCTTTGAAGAAAGCATGAGTTGTTAAGTGGAAAATACTTGCAGTGTAGCCACCAACTCCAAGTGCAAGCATCATATACCCTAATTGACTTACAGTAGAATAAGCTAATACTCGTTTTATATCTCTTTGAACTAAACCGATACTTGCTGCAAAAATGGCTGTAAATCCACCAACAACTGCCACAACAGTTAATGCTGTTTCACTTGCAATAAATATTGGATAAGTAGTTGCAACTAAGTAAACCCCTGCAGCTACCATTGTTGCTGCGTGAATTAAAGCTGAAACTGGTGTTGGACCTTCCATTGCATCCGGTAACCAAGTATGAAGTGGGAATTGACCTGATTTACCCATTGCCCCAATAAAAATTAAAATGGCAATTAGTGTTAACATTCCTGTACTTACTTGTCCATCTTGGATTACTTTAAAGATTTGATCAAAATCAAAGCTCTTTGTTTTCCAAAATAAAAGTACCATCCCAATAAATAAGCCAACGTCCCCTATTCTTGTCATAATGAACGCTTTTTTTGCCGCTGCCTTCGCTTCTTCTTTATAAAAGTAAAAACCTACTAGTAAGAATGATCCTAATCCTACTAATTCCCAGAAAATATAAAGTTGTAGAATACTAGGTGATATGACAAGTGCTAACATCGCAAATGTAAATAACCCAAGGTAGGCGAAGAATACAGTTATACGCTCATCGTCTTCCATATATGCTGTGGAATAGATATGAACTAATGTACTGACAAACGTTACGATTACTAACATTAATGCGTTCAGTGCATTGACAACATATCCCACATGTACTTCTATATTACCAATTGTTAACCAAGTATATAATTCTTGTACTGTATCCCCTTGTAGACGGTCAAATAAGACGAACAAGGAGATGATGAATGAGATTCCTGTTAAAGCTGCCCCTAATACCCCACTACTTTTCTTACCTTTTGTACCTGCTAATATGAGGATTAGAAAAGAAATTAGCGGAAGTACCGGAACTAGCCAAGCATACTGCATCATCAAATTCCACCTCCTAGTTATCTTTTCAATGAATCAGCTTCATCGATATTGACAGTTTGACGATGACGATACCAAGCAATTAGTATTGCAACGCCCACAGCTGCTTCAGCAGCCGCTACTGAGATTGTAAATAATGAGAATATTTGTCCAGTTAATGATGGTGTTACACCTAATTTACTAAATGCTACTAAATTAATGTTTGCTGCATTTAACATTAACTCGATACAAATTAACACGATTACTGTATTACGTTTTGTTAATGCACCGTACAATCCGATACAAAATAAAATTAGAGCTAAAAGAAGATAAGCATTTATTGGAACTGAATTCATTCCTTTATACCCTCCTCTTTTGAATCATCAGATTTTGCTAATATAATCGCACCTACTAAAGCGATTAATAATAAAACAGACATTACTTCAAATGGCACTACATAATTCGAAAATAATTGTAAACCAATATTTTTCGTATTATTTGTTGCTAAGTCTACGTCTTGACTATCTATTGACAGTCCATTTATTCCTAAAAATATAACTACCCCAAATGCTACAACGCCAATTAACGAAGCGATATTACGCCAATTTCTCTTTGGCTTTTCGTTTTCAACATCATGCTTTGTTAACATGATTCCGAAAATCATTAGAATGGTAATTGCACCTGAGTAGATTAATATTTGTACAACGGCTACAAACTCCGCTGATAGAAGAACGTAAATCCCTGCAATGCTAATGAATGTCAAAACAAGTGAAAGCATCATATGCATAACTTTCGTTGAATTTAACATCATTACGCCACCTAAAATTGCCGCAAGAGAAAGAAGAAAAAAAGCAACTACAAAACCACTCATGCTTTATTCTCCTTTCGTATGTTTTGGTCATTTTCATCAAGCCATTGTAAATCTTTAAATAATTCATCACGTGAATATTCAGCTAGTTCAAAGTTATTTGTCATAATAATTGCTTCAGTAGGACAAACCTCTGTACATAAATCACATAAGATACAAATTTCAAAATTGATATCATATGTGTCGATAATTTTTCCTTTTTTCGTAGGATCCGGATGTTTTTTACCAGTTAATGTAATACAGTCTGTTGGACAAATTGCTGAACATTGGTTACAAACGATACATTTTTCTGGATAAAACTTTTGAATACCACGAAAACGATCTGGTAACGGAATCGATTGATTTGGATAATCATATGTTACTTTCTCGCGCGTTAAGTTTTGAAGCGTATATTTTAATCCTTTTACTAACCCAATCATGACTCACACCCCTTTAGATTGGTCTTCTAGTTTAGTAGAATAAGCTTTTCACTAAAGCTGTAATAACGATATTTGCTAATGAAACTGGTAATAGAACCTTCCAACCGAACTCCATTAATTGGTCAGCTCTTAAACGTGGGAACGTTACACGGAACCAAATTAATAAGTATAGTACTGCACTAAATTTTAGTGAGAACCAAACTGCACCTGGAATAAAGTCTAAGAACACTATTGGTTTCCATCCACCTAAAAATAGTACTGTTATTAATGAACACATTGCAAAGAAGTA
Organism: Bacillus sp. JJ664; assembly: GCF_036962205.1. Taxonomy (NCBI): domain Bacteria; kingdom Bacillati; phylum Bacillota; class Bacilli; order Caryophanales; family Bacillaceae; genus Bacillus; species Bacillus sp. JJ664. The sequence continues at coordinate 23,987 of NZ_JBALMS010000054.1, forward strand.
TACATACTCAGATAACATAAAGAATGCCCATCTGAAACCTGAGAACTCCGTATGATAACCTGCAACTAACTCAGATTCTGCTTCTGGTAAGTCAAATGGTGTACGATTTAATTCTGCAACAGCAGCAATTAAGAACACGATAAACGCAATTGGTTGAGTAACGATAAACCATACATTATCTTGTGCATTGACGATATCATTTAAATTTAAGCTTCCTGTTAATAAAATAACGCCTAGAACACTCATTACAAGTGGAATTTCATAAGAAATCATTTGTGCTGCTGCACGCATACCACCAATAAGTGAATATTTATTATTTGATGCCCAACCAGCTGTAACAACACCTACAGTTGTTAGACCAGAAACTGCAATATAATAAAGTAAGCCGACGCCAATATCTGCAAATTGTAAGTTCTCTGTAAATGGTAAAGTTGCTAAAACCATAAATGCAGGTGCAAATGCAATAATTGGTGCAAGTAAGAATAGAGGCTTATCTGCTGCTTTCGGAACTGTATCTTCTTTTAGTAAAAGTTTTAAAACGTCAGCTACTGTTTGAAGTAACCCGTATTTTCCACCTACTTGGTTTGGACCAATACGTCCTTGCATAAAACCCATAACTTTACGTTCTGATAGAATTCCAAATGTTACGAACCCTAAAACGACAAATAGAAAAATAACGCCTAAACCTAAATAAACGAGAAAATTGATCCAAGTCGGTGTACTTTGTAGTAGATTTTCAATCATTAACCGTCTACCTCCCCAAGTACAATATCAATACCACCTAAAATAGTAATTAAGTTTGCTATGTTTTCACCCTCTAATAGTTTCGGAAGGATTTGTAGGTTATAGAAAGATGGTCGTCTAAACTTCAAACGATATGGTTCTTTTTTGCCATCACTAGCGATGTAGCAACTAATTTCTCCACGAGGAGATTCAATTCTTACATAGCCTTCACCTTTAGGAGCTTTAATGATTTTAGGTACTTTCGCTAAAATATCTCCTTCTTCAGGGAACTGTGCAACGGCTTGTTCTAAAATTTTCAGTGATTCTTCAATTTCTAGCATTCTACACATATAGCGGTCCCATGCATCGCCTACAGTTCCAACTGGTACATCAAAGTCGAAACGATCGTAAATCGAATATGGTGCATCTTTACGAAGGTCATAATTAATGCCAGTACAACGAAGGTTTGCACCACTTAATGAATAATTAATAGCTTCTTCTTGTGTATAAGCGCCAACACCTTTTACACGATTAATAAAGATTTCATTCCCAGAAACAAGATCATGATATCCTTTTAACTGTTCTCTCATATATGGAATAAATTCTTCTACCTTTTCAATCCATCCCTCTGGAGCATCCCATTTCACTCCACCAACTCGCATGTAGTTAAATGTTAATCTAGCTCCACAAAGCTCGTTTAATAGGTTGATGATCATTTCGCGTTCGCGGAATGCATATAAAAATGGACTAACTGCACCTATATCTAGCAAGTTTGTACCCCACCAAACTAAGTGACTCGCAATTCTTCCTAATTCCATTGAAATAACGCGTAAATATTCTGCACGATCTGGAACCTTAATATCCATCATTGTTTCAACTGCATGGCAAAGGACATAGTTATTTGTCATAGCAGAAAGATAATCCATTCGGTCTGTATATGGAATGATTTGTGTATACTGAAGATTTTCAGCGATTTTTTCAGTGCCTCGGTGTAGATAACCGATGACTGGAGTTGCTTCTTTAATGATCTCTCCATCAATTTTTAACACAAGACGGAAAACTCCGTGTGTACTAGGATGCTGAGGTCCAACATTTAATAGCATTTCTTCCGTACGTATCATGGCTTATCTTACACCCCCTCATCAAATTGTACGTAATCTTTTCTTAACGGATATCCAACCCAAGTTTCAGGTAATAAAATACGTTCTAACTTCGGATGTCCGACGAACTCAATTCCTAGTAAATCATATGTTTCACGTTCAGGCCAGTTTGCACCTTCCCAAATCGTCGCTATACTATCAACTACTGGTTGCTCACGATCTGCTTTTACCTTTAAAGCAATACCATGCTTACGCTTATACGAATAGATGTAAGAATAAACTTCCATGTATTCCACAAAATCCGTTCCATGCAAACCTGATAAATACGTGAATTCAAGTTGTTCATTATATTTTAAGAATTTAGCTACTTTATAATAAGCATCTCTTTTAATTGTAAATGTAAGATCATGCTTAGAAAGGGTATTGATTGTTGCTTCCTCAATAACCTCAACTCCAAATTCTTTTTCTATTAAAGCTTTGACCTCATCAAGTAAAGGCTGATTGTGAGAAGGTTTTGCCTCTTCAACTGGCGCAACGTCACCATCAGTTTTACCTTTTGCTTTCGCTGCAGCTGCTGCTTTCGCCTTTGCGATTGCAATTGCCTTCGCTTTGGCTTTAGCAGCTTCATCATCAGCTCCTTCTGCAGGAGCCACTTCACCGCCGTCTGCTGCTTTTTGCTTCGCTAGGGCTGCCGCTTTTGCCTTCGCTGCTGCAACTGCTTTTGCTTTAGCTGCTGCGATTGCCTTCGCCTTTTCATCATCCGCACCTTCTGATGGTGATTCTTCTCCACCACTTGCTTTTTGTTTTGCTAATGCTGCTGCTTTTGCTTTTGCAGCTGCTACCGCTTTTGCCTTTGCCATCGCTAAGGCTTTTGCTTTATCTTCATCTGAACCTTCTGATGTAGACTCTGCATTTTCCGTTTCATTCGAGCTTTCATTTGATCCTGAAGCTTCTAAAGCTTTTTGCTTTGCTATTGCTGCTGCTTTTGCTTTTGCAGCCGCTACAGCTTTTGCCTTTGCTAATGCTAGAGCTTTATCTTTATCTTCTTCTGAAGACTCATTTGTAAGCGCTTCACTTTTTTCTTCAGCGTTCGTTTCTGCTGCCGCTTTCGCTTTTTGTTTCGCTATTTCAGCCGCTTTTGCCTTTGCTTCTGCTACTGCTTTCGCTTTAACTTCAGCAAGTGTTTTTGCTTTATCTTCATCTGATATTTCAGAAGCTTCTGTTGATGGAATCGCTCCATCAGCAGCTTCTTTTTCAGCCTTTAGTTGTTCCATTTTACGGCGAGCTGCTTCTTTTGCCTTCTCTACTGCTTCTTTCTTTAGTTGCTCTTTTGATTTTTCCTCACTCATTTATTCGTCACCTGCTTCCCAGTCTTAGCTTCGTAACGAATTTTCTCTTTTAGTTTATTGATACCATAAATTAGAGCTGCCGGATTCGGAGGACATCCTGGTATATATACATCTACAGGAATAATTTGGTCGACACCTTTTACAACCGCATATGAATTAATATATGGACCACCAGCTGTTGCACATGAACCCATTGCAATAACCCATTTCGGCTCTGGCATTTGATCATAAAGTCGTTTCACAATAGGTGCCATTTTCTTTGTAACAGTACCTGAAACAATCATTACATCTGATTGACGAGGAGATGTTCGAAAAAACGAACCAAAACGGTCCAAGTCATAATGAGATGACCCTACACCCATCATTTCAATCGCACAACAAGCTAACCCGAATGTTAATGGCCATAACGAGTTACTTCTTGCCCAAGCTTTCACTTCTTCTAGTGTTGTGAAAAAAATATTCTTTTGGAGTTCTTCCATTTCAGCAACAGAAATTCCATCTAGCTTCATAACCATTTCAACACCTTCTTCTTCCAAGCATAAATAAGTCCTAGTAGTAGCATAAGAATAAAGATGATCATTTCTACGAAAGCAAAGAATCCTAATTGATCAAATGCAACTGCCCACGGATATAAGAAAACAGTTTCAACATCAAATATTACGAATAGTAGTGCGAAAATATAATAACCAGCATGAAAACGTACTTTTGCATCATGGAATGGTTCGATACCACTTTCATAAGTCGTTTTCTTCGCTTCAGTTGGTGCATGTGGTCTTAATATTTTTCCGATAATGGAAAGTGCAACAACCGGAAGTGCAATTCCTATAATTAAAAACACAGCAACAATCACATAGTTATTTAAATAAGCATTCACGAAACTTGTCCCTCCCCTTACTACAGAGCTCTACATTATATGTTTATTATAAATATAATGTATTTTTCATTAATTTTTATAATTCAGTTTTGTAATCGTATCCATTATAACAAATGTGACAAAAACGTGTCGATAATAATTAAGAATTATTCTAAATTTGAATAGTATTTTTAAAAAACAAAATTCATGATGCTCAAATCTGAAAAATTGTATTA
>NZ_JBALMS010000055.1:0-4745 GCF_036962205.1 Bacillus sp. JJ664
TCAAAACTAGATAATGTCATTATCAAACTTGTTAGTTAAGTCCTCGACCGATTAGTATCAGTCAGCTCCACGTGTCACCACGCTTCCACCTCTGACCTATCAACCTGATCATCTCTCAGGGGTCTTACTAGCTTAACGCTATGGGAAATCTCATCTTGAGGGGGGCTTCATGCTTAGATGCTTTCAGCACTTATCCCTTCCACACATAGCTACCCAGCCATGCTCTTGGCAGAACAACTGGTACACCAGCGGTGTGTCCATCCCGGTCCTCTCGTACTAAGGACAGCTCCTCTCAAATTTCCTGCGCCCACGACGGATAGGGACCGAACTGTCTCACGACGTTCTGAACCCAGCTCGCGTACCGCTTTAATGGGCGAACAGCCCAACCCTTGGGACCGACTACAGCCCCAGGATGCGATGAGCCGACATCGAGGTGCCAAACCTCCCCGTCGATGTGGACTCTTGGGGGAGATAAGCCTGTTATCCCCGGGGTAGCTTTTATCCGTTGAGCGATGGCCCTTCCATGCGGAACCACCGGATCACTAAGCCCGACTTTCGTCCCTGCTCGACTTGTAGGTCTCGCAGTCAAGCTCCCTTATGCCTTTACACTCTTCGAATGATTTCCAACCATTCTGAGGGAACCTTTGGGCGCCTCCGTTACTCTTTAGGAGGCGACCGCCCCAGTCAAACTGCCCACCTGACACTGTCTCCGAGCCGGATAACGGCTCTAGGTTAGAATTTCAATACAGCCAGGGTAGTATCCCACCAATGCCTCCACCGAAGCTGGCGCTCCGGCTTCTCAGGCTCCTACCTATCCTGTACAAGCTGTACCAAAATTCAATATCAAGCTGCAGTAAAGCTCCACGGGGTCTTTCCGTCCTGTCGCGGGTAACCTGCATCTTCACAGGTACTATAATTTCACCGAGTCTATGGTTGAGACAGTGCCCAAATCGTTACGCCTTTCGTGCGGGTCGGAACTTACCCGACAAGGAATTTCGCTACCTTAGGACCGTTATAGTTACGGCCGCCGTTTACTGGGGCTTCAATTCAGAGCTTCTCCCGTAAGGGATAACCCCTCCTCTTAACCTTCCAGCACCGGGCAGGCGTCAGCCCCTATACTTCGCCTTACGGCTTCGCAGAGACCTGTGTTTTTGCTAAACAGTCGCTTGGGCCTTTTCACTGCGGCTCTCCCGGGCTTGCACCCAAAAGAGCACCCCTTCTCCCGAAGTTACGGGGTCATTTTGCCGAGTTCCTTAACCATAGTTCTCTCGCTCACCTTAGGATTCTCTCCTCGCCTACCTGTGTCGGTTTGCGGTACAGGCACCTATTTCCTCGCTAGAAGCTTTTCTTGGCAGCGTAGAATCAGGAACTTCGGTACTATATTTCCCTCGCCATCACAACTCAGCCTTAACGATGTGCGGATTTGCCTACACATCAGCCTAATTGCTTGGACGCGCATATCCAGCAGCGCGCTTACCCTATCTTTCTGCGTCCCTCCATTGCTCAAACGGAAATCAGGTGGTACAGGAATATCAACCTGTTGTCCATCGCCTACGCCTGTCGGCCTCGGCTTAGGTCCTGACTAACCCTGGGAGGACGAGCCTTCCCCAGGAAACCTTAGGCATACGGTGGACGGGATTCTCACCCGTCTTTCGCTACTCATACCGGCATTCTCACTTCTAAGCGCTCCACCAGTCCTTACGATCTAGCTTCAACGCCCTTAGAACGCTCCCCTACCACTGATACCATACGGTATCAATCCGCAGCTTCGGTGATACGTTTAGCCCCGTTACATTTTCGGCGCAGAGTCACTCGACCAGTGAGCTATTACGCACTCTTTAAATGGTGGCTGCTTCTAAGCCAACATCCTGGTTGTCTAAGCAACTCCACATCCTTTTCCACTTAACGTATACTTTGGGACCTTAGCTGGCGGTCTGGGCTGTTTCCCTCTTGACCACGGATCTTATCACTCGTAGTCTGACTCCTATGGATAAGTCATTGGCATTCGGAGTTTGACTGAATTCGGTAACCCGTTGGGGGCCCCTAGTCCAATCAGTGCTCTACCTCCAAGACTCTAACACATAAGGCTAGCCCTAAAGCTATTTCGGGGAGAACCAGCTATCTCCGAGTTCGATTGGAATTTCTCCGCTACCCACACCTCATCCCCGCACTTTTCAACGTGCGTGGGTTCGGACCTCCATTCAGTGTTACCTGAACTTCATCCTGGACATGGGTAGATCACTCGGTTTCGGGTCTACGACCACGTACTATATCGCCCTATTCAGACTCGCTTTCGCTGCGGCTCCGTCTCTTCAACTTAACCTTGCACGGGATCGTAACTCGCCGGTTCATTCTACAAAAGGCACGCCATCACTCATTAACGAGCTCTGACTATTTGTAAGCACACGGTTTCAGGTTCTCTTTCACTCCCCTTCCGGGGTGCTTTTCACCTTTCCCTCACGGTACTGGTTCACTATCGGTCACTAGGTAGTATTTAGCCTTGGGAGATGGTCCTCCCAGATTCCGACGGAATTTCACGTGTTCCGCCGTACTCAGGATCCACTCAAGAGGGAACGAGGTTTCAACTACAGGGTTTTTACCTTCTTTGACGGACCTTTCCAGGTCGCTTCATTTACCCCGTTCCTTTGTAACTCCGTATAGAGTGTCCTACAACCCCAAGAGGCAAGCCTCTTGGTTTGGGCTATCTTCCGTTTCGCTCGCCGCTACTCAGGAAATCGCATTTTGCTTTCTGTTCCTCCAGGTACTTAGATGTTTCAGTTCCCTGGGTCTGTCCTCAGTACCCTATGTATTCAGGTAAAGATACTACTCCATTACGAGTAGTGGGTTCCCCCATTCGGAAATCTCCGGATCAAAGCTTACTTACAGCTCCCCGAAGCATATCGGTGTTAGTCCCGTCCTTCATCGACTCCTAGTGCCAAGGCATCCACCGTGCGCCCTTTCTAACTTAACTAATTTTAAAACTTAAATTAAACTTACGCAGTTTAATGAATGACATTATCTAGTTTTCAAGGTACAAATTGAGAGTGAACTCTCAAAACTAAACAAAACAATGAAGAAACATCTTTTCATGCATGAACCAACGGTTCATGATGTCTCCATAGAAAGGAGGTGATCCAGCCGCACCTTCCGATACGGCTACCTTGTTACGACTTCACCCCAATCATCTGTCCCACCTTAGGCGGCTGGCCCCTAAAAGGTTACCCCACCGACTTCGGGTGTTACAAACTCTCGTGGTGTGACGGGCGGTGTGTACAAGGCCCGGGAACGTATTCACCGCGGCATGCTGATCCGCGATTACTAGTGATTCCGGCTTCATGTAGGCGAGTTGCAGCCTACAATCCGAACTGAGAATAGTTTTATGGGATTAGCTCCACCTCGCGGTCTTGCAACCCTTTGTACTATCCATTGTAGCACGTGTGTAGCCCAGGTCATAAGGGGCATGATGATTTGACGTCATCCCCACCTTCCTCCGGTTTGTCACCGGCAGTCACCTTAGAGTGCCCAACTAAATGCTGGCAACTAAGATCAAGGGTTGCGCTCGTTGCGGGACTTAACCCAACATCTCACGACACGAGCTGACGACAACCATGCACCACCTGTCACTCTGTCCCCGAAGGGAACGCCCTATCTCTAGGGTTGTCAGAGGATGTCAAGACCTGGTAAGGTTCTTCGCGTTGCTTCGAATTAAACCACATGCTCCACCACTTGTGCGGGCCCCCGTCAATTCCTTTGAGTTTCAGTCTTGCGACCGTACTCCCCAGGCGGAGTGCTTAATGCGTTAACTTCAGCACTAAAGGGCGGAAACCCTCTAACACTTAGCACTCATCGTTTACAGCGTGGACTACCAGGGTATCTAATCCTGTTTGCTCCCCACGCTTTCGCGCCTCAGCGTCAGTTACAGACCAGAAAGTCGCCTTCGCCACTGGTGTTCCTCCAAATCTCTACGCATTTCACCGCTACACTTGGAATTCCACTTTCCTCTTCTGCACTCAAGTTTCCCAGTTTCCAATGACCCTCCCCGGTTGAGCCGGGGGCTTTCACATCAGACTTAAGAAACCGCCTGCGCGCGCTTTACGCCCAATAATTCCGGACAACGCTTGCCACCTACGTATTACCGCGGCTGCTGGCACGTAGTTAGCCGTGGCTTTCTGGTTAGGTACCGTCAAGGTGCCAGCTTATTTAACTAGCACTTGTTCTTCCCTAACAACAGAACTTTACGACCCGAAGGCCTTCATCGTTCACGCGGCGTTGCTCCGTCAGACTTTCGTCCATTGCGGAAGATTCCCTACTGCTGCCTCCCGTAGGAGTCTGGGCCGTGTCTCAGTCCCAGTGTGGCCGATCACCCTCTCAGGTCGGCTACGCATCGTCGCCTTGGTGAGCCGTTACCTCACCAACTAGCTAATGCGCCGCGGGCCCATCTGTAAGTGATAGCCGAAGCCATCTTTCAATAAAGGAACAGGAGTTCCTTTATGTCATCCGGTATTAGCTCCGGTTTCCCGAAGTTATCCCAGTCTTACAGGTAGGTTGCCCACGTGTTACTCACCCGTCCGCCGCTAACCTGCAGGAGCAAGCTCCTACAAGTCCGCTCGACTTGCATGTATTAGGCACGCCGCCAGCGTTCGTCCTGAGCCAGGATCAAACTCTCCATAATAGTTAAGTTTAAATCTTGTATTGCTCAAATACTAATAATTGACGTTTTACTTCATGTTTTGTTTAGTTTTCAA
>NZ_JBALMS010000056.1:0-1930 GCF_036962205.1 Bacillus sp. JJ664
GAATAGTTGAAAATGTAATGAAAAAAACTCAAAAGGAATTAAAGGTAGATGTTGTTGGATTCGGAAATCAGTTAAGAATTCAAGAACCGAGGCTTTGGAATAAAATAAAAAATCATTGGGATGAAGATTTCAGTAAAGCAAGCATTCATTATAAGGTTGATTTAACAATAAAAGATTACGGAATGCTGGGCTCTAAAAATAATAAATAAAAATCCAAAATAAAAAAGCTCAAACTCTAATGGTTAGATGTTTGAGCTTTAAATCATTCCAAGGAGGATCGAAATTTAATTCTATCCAATTCAATTGAATGATTAGTTTTTTTCTTAATCAATATTTTTTATACTAAAAGTTCTGAGTTTTTACGACATCGAAAAAAAATGTTTCCTAGACTCCTGCTTCTTTATGATGATTGATCGCAGCAGTATACAAATTATCTAACCTCTGAGATACATGCGAAAATTCAAAGTTGGATTCCACGAAAGCTCGTCCTTCTTTTGCCAATTTATTTTTTGCTTCCAGATTTGAAAATAAGAACAAAATAGCTTCAACAAAAGCATCCGAGTTTGTGTAATCATCTATTACATAGCCATTTTTCATATGCTCGATAATTTCTGCATTTCCACCTCTATTTGTAGTAATGATTGGTAAGCCTGTCCCCATCGCTTCATAATGAACCCTTGCTAAAGGTTCTTGCCATTGTGAGCTACACACAAAAACATCTCCAATTAAAAAATGTGATGGAATGTCATATGGCGGAACAAATCCAGTAAAAATCACTTTATCCTTACCTAATGATTCAGCTTGTTTTCTAATTTTCAAACCATATTCATCTATTCGATCTTCACTAAACCATTTACTCCCAACTATGACTAGTACAGAATTACTATATTTATTAATTACTTTCTTCATTGATTCAATTAAAACATCTGGACCTTTTACTGCACTTAATCGTCCAACGAATAAAACAACTTTTTTATCTTCTACCCCAAATTTTTTTCTTAACTCTTTTCTTTTCTCCTGTACTTCTTTATCCCAATAAGGTTTATACCTTTTCAAATCGATGCCAGAATAAACAGCTTTGATTTTATTTTTGGCGTGTGGAAAGCGTTCAATGACTGTTTGTCCTATATATTCACTTATTGTCATGATTCGATCTACTGCTTGAATCACTAAATTTCCCATCTCATAGGAAATTTTACCTTCTTTAAACATTTCATTATGGAGACTTATAACGAAGCGACTCTCTGGCATGGAATTCTTATAAACTAGTAAATCACGAGGCCGGTTAAAAACGTGGACTAAATCGTACACTTCATGTTTTGCTCTCTTTTTAGAAAGTTCAATTCCTATATTAAATACATAATTTTGTTTTGGTACACGGATATATTCAACCCCATTCACGACTCCCCGTTCTGGTAGATCGGGATGTGTAATTCCGAAAATAGTCAATTCATGGTGGGCATTTAAGTGAGGTGTAACACCATCAATTAGTACTTGTATTGCCCCTCCACCAACAGGAGGTACAGGAAACATTTCTGTACAAATTAATGCAATTTTAATTGTAGACCACTCCTTTCATTCACATGAAACAAAAATAAATACGAACAATCTTCTATCATCTCTTTGTAATCTATGATGTTAAAAATGTTTAGAAACGGCGAATCTACTAATTATTTGACTTAATCATTTAATAAAATAACATTTGGATATATTCTACTAAAATGGCTCTAATTCTTATTTTAAGATTTTATAGTTAACTTCTAGTAAATACTTTCCAAATAAAATAAAAAGCGATTACTAGTTGTGAAAGTAATAAAAAGCATGCTAACACTGCACTTACCTATTTGCAAAAATTGTAGATTTTAGCCATTTCAAATACTGAAACTGTCTAAATATCATATATTCAATTTTAGAGAGCTATTTTTAATTG
>NZ_JBALMS010000056.1:1968-48161 GCF_036962205.1 Bacillus sp. JJ664
CTATTATACTCACTGATATATCACTTGTGTATTCCCCCCACTTAAAACAGAACTAATAGCTCTTGCATTCCAAATTAACCTTTTTGACTTCGTGACTATTTAAGGAATGAAACAATTTTCACACGTAAAATGTATCTGTTTTACGACATACTTTTACAATATTCCTAATATTAAAAATTGTTTGAACAATGTAAATTATGATGTTACGATGGTGTCCTGAGTCAAAAATGTTAACCATAGGAGGAATTTTAGTGAACAAAAAAACATTGGCAATTGGATTATCTTTTGGATTAGCGGTTAGTTCATTATCAGTTTCATCTGCATTTGCAGAACCAAAAAATGTCTTATCAGATTATAAGTACAATGAGAAAGTTGGATCTCCTGAATTCGTATCAGGTAATTTAACAAAGCCATCTTCAAAAAGTGCTGAGTCGATTGTTTATGACTATGTAAACGCCAACAAAGACAAATTTAAATTAGGCTCTAAAAGTTCTTCTGAATCATTCACTGTGAAATCAAAAGCAAAAGACAATCTTGGTTATACTTCAGTTAAGTTACAACAAGTGTATAATGGTGTACCTGTATGGGGATCTACTCAAGCAGCAGTTGTTAACGAAGATGGTGTCTTAACTACATTTTCTGGAACGGTTTTACCTGATCTTGACTCAAAAAAGGGACTGAAATCAGAAAAGAAAGTAAACGAGAATAAGTCAATCTCAATTGCAGAAGAAGATCTTGGTTTTATTCCTGAGTATGAAAAATTACCGACAGCTGATTTAGTTGTATATGGAAATGGCGATGATGCTACATACGCTTACCTTGTAAATTTAAATTTCCTATCTCCAAAACCTGGTAATTATAACTATTTTATAGAAGCATCAACAGGTAAAATTTTAAATAAATACAATGATCTTGATGAAGCACATGGTAATCAAGATCAAAAAACGGTTACCGCTGCTGCTAAACCAGGTGGTGGGACATTAACTGGAACAAATACAACTGGAACTGGTTATGGCGTACTTGGAGATTCGAAAACGTTAAACATGTTACTTTCTGGATCTTATTATTATTTACAAGATAATACGAGAGGAAATGGCGTTTTCACATATGATGCTGCTAATCGAACTCGTCTGTCTGGTTCTTTATGGTCAAGTGTTGACACACTTTTAAATGCTTCATATGATAGTGCCGCTGTTGACGCTCATTACTATGCGGGTAAAACTTATGATTATTATAAAAATGTTTTCGGACGTAATTCTTATGATGGTAATGGTGGCGCATTAAAATCTAGCGTTCACTATGGTAGCAGATACAATAACGCATTTTGGAATGGTACGCAAATGGTTTACGGTGATGGAGATGGCTCTACATTTATCCCATTATCTGGTTCAGTTGACGTAGTAGCACATGAGTTAACACATGCTGTTACAGATACAAGCTCAGATTTAATTTATCAAAATGAATCTGGCGCATTAAATGAAGCAATTTCAGATATTTTTGGTACATTAGTTGAGTTTTATGCGAACAGTAATCCTGATTATGAAATCGGTGAAGATATCTACACTCCTTCTATTGCAAATGATGCTTTACGTTCTATGAGTGATCCTACAAAATATGGTGACCCTGATCATTACTCTAAACGATATACTGGAACTAGTGATAATGGTGGCGTTCATACAAATAGCGGAATCATCAATAAACAAGCTTACCTATTAGCAAAAGGTGGCACTCATTACGGTGTAACTGTAGCGGGAATTGGAAATGATAAATTAGCTGCAATTTACTATCGTGCAAATACTGTCTACTTAACTGCATCTTCAACTTTCAGCCAAGCACGTGCAGCAGTAGTTCAAGCAGCATCAGATTTATATGGTGCAACTTCTGCTGAAGTTAGCTCAGTTAAAAATTCATTCAGTGCAGTAGGCATTAATTAAAATTATTTAATGTAAAATCCAAAAGACTGCATACTTCCCCTTCTTAATAACTAGAAGTCGGTTTCCTTACTGTAAAGGAAATCGGCTTTTTTTTATCCGAACTGTATCAAGATTCTTAAAAAGACTATCTACTTTAGTATAGATAGTCTAATAAAATTACTATTATAAATGAAAGCGATCTAATAAATTCGTTTTCGCAAGATCTATGACATCATCTGCATGACCGTTTAAAACAGCTTTAAGCGTCCATAATGTAAAACCATGTGCTTGCTCTAAGGTTACTTTTGGCGGCATAGCTAATTCTTGACGATTTACAACTACATCTACCAAAAATGGTCCATTATGATCAAAGGCACGTTGTAATGCAGATTGTAATTCAGCCGGATCCTCAACACGAATGCCTTCAATTCCCATTGCTTGAGCAACATTTGCAAAATTAGGATTTGATAGACTAGTTCCAGTCTCTAAATATCCAGCTGCCTTCATTTCAAGTTCTACAAAACTAAGAGCACTGTTATTAAAAACGATTACTTTTACAGGCAAGTTATGCTGATGTAATGTTAATAAGTCGCCCATTAGCATGGACAATCCACCATCTCCACATAAAGCAATCACTTGATTTGACGACTTTGCAATCTGAGCACCAATAGCTTGAGGTAGTGCATTTGCCATTGTCCCATGATTAAACGAACCAAGTAATCTTCTTTTACCATTCATACGTAGATATCTTGCAGACCAAAGCGTAGGTGTACCAACATCACATGTAAAGATAGCATCTTCACTTGCTAGGTCGCTAGTTACCTTTGTTAAATATTGTGGATGTATGGGCATACGTCCTGGTTTACCAATTGCAAAACTATCTAAATCTTTTCGAACATTTTCATATGCAGCTACATACTTATTTAAATGGTCTGAATCACGATCTCCTTTTAATAGAGGTAACAATGATTGTATTGTCTCAGACACATCACCGCATAAACCATAGGTAACCATTGCTCTTCTTCCTAGATGCTCTGCTCTTATATCTACTTGTAAAATGATTGCATCTTTTGGATAAAACTGTCTGTATGGAAAATCTGTTCCAAGCATTAACAATATATCAGCATCCATAATGGCATGATATCCAGAAGAATAACCAATTAGTCCAGTTAATCCAGCATTATATGGATTGTCATATTCAAGATGCTCTTTCCCTCTAAGTGCAATTACCATTGGAGATTTTAACTTTTCACAAAGCTGCATTAAAAGTGAATGCGCACCCTCACATCCTGCTCCGCAAAGCAGTGTAATTTTTTTATCTTCATTTAAATAGTCTGCTAGTCGTTCTAACTCTAGTTTAGAAGGCCTAATGACAGGTGTCGTAACATGAATCACTTGTTCCGGGATTGATTCCTTATCTTCTAGTGCTGCAATATCACCTGGCAAAACAAGTACTGACACCCCTTTACGAGATATGGCATGTTGCATTGCAATCGTAGCCAAACGAGGCATATGCTCTGGCCTAGTGACTGTCTCACAATAATGACTACATTCTTTAAATAATTGCTCGGGATTTGTTTGTTGAAAATACTCCCCACCTATTTCAACGCTAGGTATTTGTGCTGCAATTGCAAGAACTGGTATACGACTACGATGGCAATCATACAGTCCATTAATTAAATGAAGATTTCCAGGTCCACTACTTCCTGCACATACAGCAATACTTCCGCTTAGTAAAGCATCTGATCCTGCCGCAAAAGCAGCAACTTCCTCATGTCTAACTGAAATCCACTCTATTTTTTTAGATTTTCGAATGGAATCCAAAACTGCATTGAGTGAATCACCTACAATGCCATAAATTCTTTTAACACCTGCTTGTAGTAGGGATTCGATTAATAAATCAGCAATTGTCTTCCTCATATAATTCTCCTTATCCATTTGAATGTTGACCGATTTCCTATTAAATTGAATCAGGTCAAATCGAGAGATAACTTTTCACTAAACTTATGTTTTACGATTGACCAGACAGGTATACTATAAATTTCAATTTCTGGCTCAATTTGGAAACTTGTTCAAAACATCTTTGAACAAAAGATATTTGAAAACAAAAAAGAACAACTACCGATTTTAGTAGTTGTTCTTTTGTTATTTATTGAATACCAAGTGAATTTTTCACTGTTTCTAATGTCTGTAATTTATATTTTTTCCTAGGTGTAGGTGCATTGTTTATTGTAGGATTTTGCATTAAATAATTCTTTTCTACGAATGCCATGTCTTTTGTATCAACTACACCATCAAAGTTAATATCTGCCGCTCGTTTATTCGTTCCCCAATAAGTTTGTAAATAGATTGCATCCACTACGTCAATAACATCATCTTTATTAACATCCCCTGCGATTGCTGTATTTAATCGATAGTAAAGATTTTGGTTCGTAACTTTTCCATCTTCATGAAATCCAATTGTAAAATCTTTGTGAACTGTAAAGTGTCCAGGGAAATCAAGTGACAACTCATATTGATCATCAGTTAATGGTAAATTTGGAATTTCGAAAACAACTGAAGAATTATTTTTCCCATTGTAAACTGTTCCATTTGAACTTGTTGCTTTTACGTTTACGCCTAATTTTGAGTAATCAATAGATCCCATTGCAGCTCCATTTGGATCTAAGAAAGCCTCGGCACCTTTACTACCACGGAATAATGACTTTGAATTTTCCATGTAGAAAATAGATGGGTTTCCACTTGGAATTACTTTTGACGTATTATTCGTATCTGTAACTGTAACACTTGTCATATATGCTGGGAATGATACTGGGAATGGCGTATATTCATTACCCATTTTGAAAGCTACATCCGCCAGTTTTAAATCTCCAGTTAAAGGCGCAACACCATCTTTTGTCGTAATCGTTACTGTCGCTTCATTTGTATTCGAACCAATACTCACTACTTTATCTTCTAATTTAACGTCAACTTTATCTGCCACACTTGGATGAACTGTTACATTCATTGCTGCAACATGTGTGTAATGAATGAATTTATAAACCACTTGTTTTACACCACTTGCTTTATTTAAATTTAACGTTGCATGAGCTGTTTCGCCCATTTTAGCGGAGCGCTTTTCAGGTTGCATAAACGCATATGTTACGTCATCACGTGTAACAAATAGATCTTTACCTTCTTTAAACGTTTTATTAGAAGCAGCATCCATAGCATAAAAGGATAGTAACATAGCCCTTGTTGGGTTTGTAGGAATCGTAGCCGTGAACGTACCATCTGGATTTACAGGTACAGTAACCGCTCTTCCACCTAATTGATCTTGATAATATACTCTTGTACTTCCTTGGTTAAAACTCATTCCAAGCTTTTGCATTTCTTCCGTTTCTTTATCATAAACAGATCCAGAAATTGTGACACTTGTTTGACCGTTCTTATATTCAACTACATCAGGACTATTTACTGTCATTTTCGGTGCGGTGTTGTCAAAATAGAAAGGTGCATCTTGTGAGAATGTTTTTCCTGCATCATTTGTTCCAATAACCTTTAGCTTATAATAACCAGGTTTTGCTAAATCTTGATTATAAGCAATTGGTTGATCATCATCACCAGTGAACTTGTAGTAATATCCATTAAATATTTTAGAAATACCATAAGTAATATTTTCATCCATTCCTAATCCATTAATTGTACCAACAAAACCTAAATCTTTTCCTGTATTACCATCTACAAGAACAACATCAAGTGTGCGCATATGAGATTTGATACTTATTATTGCATTTGTATAAATTAACTGACCACTATAAGCTGCATCAAATACTTGAGTAAATGCTTGTGGACTCATCGTAAGTGAATTAATTCCTTCTTCAACTGTTTTAATTGCAAAAGGAACTTGGAACGTTTCATCTGGATTATTTTGATTTGTATATGTTACAAAGCCTTCGTAAATACCTAATTTTGCTGATTTCGGAACTGTAATGGCAACAGTTAATTTCTTTTTCGAATTGGCAGCAACTTTAATTGATTTATCTGTAACAATCATTACCCCATTATCATCTGCATCTAACGAACCTCGACGATCTGATTGGAAAGTAACCTTTACATCATATGTTTGTGCTTGATTACTATTGTTATAGATGTTTAATGAGCGTTGATCGCTAAAATTTGTTCCAGCTGGAGCAAAAACCCCGAATGAAAGTGCGCCTGTTAAGTCTTTAATCGTTTTTAGATTTCCTTTTTTATCATAACTACCTTTTGTCTCATCCATTATTTCAATTCTTGTTTTTGAATGAATTGCTTCATATGGATCTACTTGACCTGCTCCAGTTTCAAAAACACTATAATTTCCATTTAAAGGATCTGCTGTGTTCATTAATGTTTCTTTAATTTGTGCAGGAGTTAAGTTTGGATTTGCTTGTAATAATAATGCTGCAACACCAGCTACATTTGGCGTAGCCATTGAAGTACCAGACAAATTATCATATGCATATTCATATTTACCAACTTGATCAGCCCCATGCATGTAAGATGGTACAGTTGAGAATACAGCAACACCAGGTGCAGTAACTTCAGGTTTAATATCATATGTGATTCGAGCTGGCCCACGAGAACTGAAAGAAGCTAATTTGCTACCTTCGTCTACTACTTTCCCCATTTCATCAAAAGAGAACATTGAAGCTGTATCAAGTTTTGACGTAAGTGCACTTCCTTGCTCATAAGACATTGAGAATGTTGGGACTAATCCATAGCTTGAACCTAAATATGTTGGAATAAATCCTTCACCTGGTACATTATTGACTAATATTACTGCAATTGCACCATGATTTTTAGCAAATTTTATTTTATCTACCAGTGCAATAACTCCGCGGTTTACTAATGCAATCTTACCTTTTACATCAATTGATTTATAGTCAGCATCTGTGCCGGAATTTGGAACTTGAACAATTGAATAATTACTACCTAAAAGACTCTCTTCATTGTCTCCAAAACCTTTACCTAATAGTTTCATATCTGTTTTAACATCTGCAGTTCCATGGAAAGTTCCTTTAGATGTTGCAATCTCAGTTTTCGTATCGTTGGCACCAACTGTAATCGCTAAAGCTGAAGCTCCTGGAGCACCTAATGTGTACGATCTATCTCCAGCATTTCCAGCAGCTACAACTGCTGTTACACCTGAAAGCACAGCATTATTTACTGCGATACTTTCAATATTCTCTGGGTCATTACTTGAATTTCCAAGCGATAAATTAATGACGTCCATTCCATCTGCAACCGATTTATCAATTCCACCTAAAACACTCTCAGTTGAACCAGAACCAAATTCTCCCAAAACACGATAAACATATAGGTCAGCGTCTGGTGCTACACCTGTTACTGCGTAATCTGCATTATTTTTTCCACTTCCAGCGATGATACCAGATACATGGGTACCATGCTCTGTATAAAAAGTTGACCCTGTAAGAGGATCAGTCTCTGCTAGACCAGATTTCTTCCAATCATCATATGTAGTCTCCATTGGATCTGCATCATTATCTACAAAATCCCATCCTTTTACTTCGCTTGGCGAAATGGATTTCGGGTCTACCCCTTTTTGTGCACGGTATCCTTTGTATGCGTCTGTTAAATCAGGATGATTGTAATCAATACCAGTATCAATTACACCTACCTTAATCCCTTTGCCAGTAAATCCTTCATCATGTAACTTATTAATTCCTGGGAATACTTCATTTGCTATTTTTTTTGCTTCTGTATTGCTTTCCGTTTTAGTAGGTGGTTCAACTTTAATAACCTGATTAGGCCATATTGCTTTTACAACTTTTGATTTTAATAATGACTTCACTTTATTTGCAGGAAGCTCCATAGATACTCCGTTTAGTGAGCTATTATACTTATGTTTGATTTTGAATACATTTTTATTTTCACTTAAATCTTCTTTATAAATAGATTCAAGGTCATTTTTAAATGTTTCTTGTGCTTCTCTTGCATTTTGTTCAGCTTCTGAAATAGATAGACTATTTCCATTTGTTGCTTCTTCAATTACTGCAACTTTTGCTGGTTTGTCTTTAAACTCAACAATAACTGATAAGTTATCCGTACTCTCAAAATCTACCGAATCAGGTAATTGTAAGCCTTCTTGACTAGTAGCTTTTAATTTTTGAAGAGCCTCTCGTTGTTCAACCGATAATTTTGATAGGATTTCTTCAATAGAAGCAGTTGAAGCTGCTTTTACAATTGATTGTTGCGGTTTAACTGGAATTGAGTTAAATAAAACACCAGTACTTAAAGTTAATATTGCTGTCCCTTTTATAAAACGATTCATTCTTCTCTCCCCTTCTTGCATTAATTATCTTTCTGACTTGATTATAAGGAGATTTGACAGTATTTATTTTTCTAAAAATTCTATCAATTACTGAAAAACTCTTCGTCAAACTTCGACAACTCCAACAAAAAAAGAGCTGTAATCAGCTCTACACTTGCGTAACTTCTTTATAATCACTATTTTTTTCATCGCTTAACATTTGCATATATTTTCCATCTAGCACATCTGTTAAATGTCCTTTATAATGCCAAATAGCCAAAAGACATTTTTTAAATTTCTCAAGTATTCCGGCATTTTTTACTTTTATAGCAACATCAATTAATTCATTTAATCCATTCTCGTAATCTTCTATTTCACATTTTAAGAGAGCAGTAGCATAGCAGTAATCTAAATATAATTGCTGCTGATATAGATTTGAACTATTCGCCATTTCAAAAATCTCTTTTTCATGCCTTTTTAATAGCTGACATGCACATTCAAATTTTCCCAATTTCACATATGCCTCTATGATTCTAGGTAATCCTACAGACAGATCTTCTCTATCTTTTAGCCATTCATAATATTCATCAGCATACTGTAATTCACCAAAATCAATCCTCGCAACAAATCGATTGCCAATTGCAATGTCTGAAAAATATTGATTCACCTTTTCATATTTGTCTATTACATTTAATACTTCTTTTAATGAATGACTTAATCTAGTTAAAGCAAATCCTTGATAAACGAGAGCATAGCCATAATGTTGATCAAGCTTGGCGATTTTTTCTAGACGCTTCGCGTAATGGAAAACCTTGTCCCAATCTTTTAACATATAATAAGTTGCAGTAATCCATAAAAATGTTAATTCTTGAAAATCAACTGGCATATAGCTTACATATTCTAAAACATGAACGAGTGTAGCTGGCCCTTCATCAGTTAATCTATTCACATAATACTTTCTAAAATAACTGATCGCTACTTCTTCAGATATTGAATCTGGCATATGGTGAATAATGATTTCATACAAAGGTAACGCTTCTTTTTCTTTTCCTTCCAAAAATAGCTTTTCAGCGATATGAAATAAATTTTGTAGATTTTTTGTGCGAATTGTTTTTGATTTTTCCTCTAACATAACCGTAATCATAAATTCTAGTTCTTCCTTAAAACCATTAATAGCACATTTATAAATAAAAGCTACACTTCTGCGTTTATCCAAGTATCGATTTTGATTAAAACACAGTTGAGTATATAATCCATAAAAAGTTCCTTCATCAAGACCAAATGTTTTGGTAAGAGCATCCAAATAATGTAATGATAGGGGTTTTTTATTATTAAAAACTCTACTGATATCACTAATATGAATCCCCGAATTTTTCGCTAAATCTGCTTTATTCCAATTTTTCACTTCCATTAGATTGAGAAATTCATATAAAAGAATCTGGTTCATTATGATACCTCACTATATTATGTCATCGTTAAATGTTTTTTTAATTAGGTAAACATTCCATTAAAACTGTCTAAGTCCTCTTAATTAATGAAAAGATAATCTAGATGTATTAGACGGAAATTTCACATAGTCCAATTGTCATTAAAAGATTCAATAAAAAAAGCTCAAACCAAAATATGGTTTGAACTTTTTTCCTATTTTCATTAATAAAGTACTGGAATCACAATTCTTTAAATATCTGATTATTGATTAGAAGATAACTCAGATTTAATTTGTTGAACGACTTCTGGTTGTGCAGGTTCTGCTGGTTTATAGTAGCCCTTATTTAGCGCATAATTGTATAAAGTTCTTTGACGTGCTTCATCTTGGTTTCTAAGTTGAATTAAAGTTTGTCTTAATTCTGGATTATTTGATTCGTTTATAAATCCTGCATAACCCGTTAAACTTGCATTAATTCCTGCTAAGTAATCATTGACCATATCTTTATCCTGTAACATTGTCTTTCCTCCTTACCCTAAGAACGATAGTAGTTGTTGACGTGCTTGTCTTGCAGATTGAGCATCTCTTTGTAGCATTGCTTTTAATTCAGGATCAGCACATTGCTCTGCATATGTTTCTAATTTAGTAGCAATGGTACTATGTCCTCCGATAATATGACGGAGGTTTTCAACTTCAAGTTCTGTTAATGATTGATTCATTCTTACATCTCCTTTCAAAGCATAATACTTTATTAATTTTCCTAAATGTGGAAATTCTATTCGTGAAAATTAAAATTGATTGATCATATGATTTATGAGACACAAAGCTATTAAGATGGCGATTTTGATTTCTCTCTCTTATATGAACTGTATCCTCCCTTACATCCCTAAACTAATTAATGAACTAGAAAAAATTGAAAATGAAAAAATGTCCCAAATGAAGGAATGATTCATTTGAGACATCTTATGTTTAAAAAATTTAATTAAATTGTTTTATTTTTATTGTTTTTTACAGTATTACTTTTATTTCCAGCTTTATCAATTGCATAAAAAGTCATCGTAATTGTACCTTTACTTGTTGCTTTTACTATTGAACAGCTTTTTCTTTAATTTCCATACCATTTTTAGCAATATGAAATTAGTACTGTTTATTTTTTTTATGATCTATTACTGTTGTTTTAGCTGCAGCACTTTGATTTCCTTCGCTATCTTTGGCATAAACTGATAGAACTGTACCTTCTTTCTGTTTACTTATTTTAATTCGATACGCTCCTTTGGAATCTGCTTTTCCTGTTGCGATAATCTCGTCATTTTTCTTAATAATGATCGATGCATTTGCTTCAGTTGTACCAGTTATATCATTATCATTGTTATCTACCGTGTCGATTATTGGCGCATTTGGAGCTGTACGATCTAATACAGTAGTTGATAATGTTTTTTGGTATCCTGTCATACCCTGTACTTGTATCGTTAAGACTGTTCCTGCTTTTTGAGGACTAATTTGAATTACATATTTACCTTCCGAATCTACTTTACCTGTTGCGACAATACTATCTTTATTTTTCACTGTAATTTTTGCATCTTGTTGCGCAGTACCAGAAATAGTAGTGTCGTTATCATCAATCGAATTGATTGTAGTTTCTACATAATTTCGTTTTAAAACAGACAGTGAAAATTCTTTCGTCATGCTCGCTTTACCTTTACTAATTGTTGCTGTTAATATGATTGAACGATTTCCATCCTCAAAATATGGACGAATTACTGTTCCATCTTCTTTTATAACAGAAGCATCACTAGAAGACCAAGTAATATTTGTATCGTTAGTACCTTGTGTTGGTAAATTCAAATTAGTAGTGACTGAATTTTGATCAGTATTATTTTGCTTAATCAAATTCCAAACGATTGACGACTTTGCTGCGACAACTGCCGGTTCATCATTCGTATCTTGACTTCTTACAAAGAAATAAAACATTTTTCCAATTCTTGCATCACCTAATTTTATATATGCGAATACTGGAACGTACTGATTTTGGGCAGGTCTTGTCACTTTTCCGTCATTTGAGATGACGTCTGGCATGTCCGATTCCCATCGAATTTCGACACCGTCATTTCCAAAACTTGTCGGGAACGTTAAATCCTTCGTGACCTCCATATCGCTTGTGTTTTCACCAAGTAATTTTTCAGTTGTTAACCCTTGAGATACTCGCAGTACTTTTGTTCGTTCTATGTTTTGTGTATCTTTTAGGACTGTTAAATGGAACGTTTTGTAGAATGTACCGCTGTTTCGTGTGAATTTTGCAACAAGTTCCACGTGTGCATCATCTTCGTCAAATAACGGTAGGTACACGCGACCTTGATTCGTAATATGCTTTTGATCATCAGAAGTCCATGTAATTACTGAACCATTTGATCCTCTAGTTGGCAATGATAAAGTTTCTGATACATCACCTTGCTCTTTGTTACCTTCTCGAATAACATCCCAAGTAATTGATGAAGCATCTTCAGCAACAGCTTGTGAATCATTTTGAGTTTTCGCTTTCACTGTTAGGTTGAAAGTCTTAACTGCAGTAGCACCTCCTACAGTTGCAGTTGCAGTTAGTGTGATATTCTTATCTTTATCTGCTCGATATACCTTACCAACGTTTGTGATAATGGTTGGATCACTGCTCTCCCAGCTAATTTCTGCTTGATTATTTTTATCATATAAAGGTAGCACTAAATTAGTCGTCACATTTGTTTGATCTGTGTTACCACCTTTTATCTTGTCCCAATTCAATTGTTCAGCTGCTTTTGTTGCTAAAGGTTGATCTGCACCCTCTGCTGCACCAAGACGATAGATTACCACATTGAAAACTAATGGATGGTTCCCTGCAAATGGGTGACTAGGATTCTCACCGATTGTACTTCCACCATCTATTTCAAAAAAGTTTGCACCAGGTTTTAACTCACCCGTTGTCATACTAAATGATTTCACACCAGGTTCATTGTTATATCCTGCTGGGATATTTCCGTTATGTTCGTTAAATGCATCATCATATGGACCACTTCTCCATTCTGACGTTGGATCAAATAAATTTTTATAGAAGTTGTCTTCTCCAGCTACTCTTCGATTCCAATCGACCCATTCAGCGTAGAAATTCATTCCAACCGCAGTTATCGATCCTTTTACATCATACGTTGAATCATAAGTAAAGAATGTTGCCGTACCAGTTGAATCAATAATCGCATTGTCAAATTTTACTTTTGGTATATACGAATTTTTGATGATAGGTACTTGAATCGTCGTCTCGTGACCTAAATAGTCAATCATCGTTACTGGGAATGTACTTTCGCCTTCTGGGATACTACCTGGGTCATTATAACCGACAGGATTATTAAAGGCATATACATCTCCTAATGGCAAGTCCCAGTCTGGTATTGCATTAGGGTAATAAGATGTTGCCGCTTTTCTTTGTTGATTTCCAACTAATAATATTGGTGCTAAATCTGGATTCGCTGACCATGTTTTATTGTTACCATAAGGTGTTACAAGATAACCTGCAACCCATGGATCGAAACTTTCTATATGGTAAGTCTTATTGTAATGAAGTTTTATTTCTGGATTTCTACTAGCATCCTTATATGGAACAACATCAATCGGAAGTTCAGTGTTTGTACCATTATTTTGCACTGTCACTTTATCAGCTGCAACAGTAACTTCAAACGTCATTGAACTTGCATTTCCCATATAATCGGTAGTTGTCAGTTCGATTGAGTGATCACCATTTGTTAACACAACTGGATAACGGAACGTTTGTTCAGATCTATCTAAAGTTGTTATACTTCCCATTGATTTTTTAATTCCACCATCAACAGCAACTTCTACTTTATAGCCTCTTGAATTTGCTATTTCATCTTTCGCTGTCGTATTAAGCATTAGAGAAACAGGATCTCCACTATTTTCTACGAATGCCTTCATTTTACTCGCATTCAATGAAATGCTTGGTGCCTCTGTATCTACAAATGTCTCGATACCAATAGCTGGAACCTCTGCATCATTCCATTGCTCACCTTCGGACAAGCATACATATTTCACAACATATTCTCCTGCAGGTAAATCAGTTGGAACGGTATATTGTCCTTTAATCGAATACTCACTGTATTCTCCATATGCAGGTTTTTCCGTCATCACTTGATTTAGATCAAGATCGATCGGATTTCCAACAATCGAATTATTATCGTAATAATTCTTTAGAAGGACTGCTTGAATTTTTTTCACAGTGCCTGTACGTCCAACTGCATTAAAATTTAAACTAAAATTATCGCCAGGTTTTACGTTAGCAGTCCAGTACATACTTGGAACGTTGTCTCCTAAAGTAGCTGAATACATATCAATCCAAACATGGTTACTTGTTTTATTAACGATAACGGTATGACTTTCACCATAATTTCCAACTTTATCAATTGGCGCAATGTTGATGATGTTAAGACCTTCATTTAGTCCTGGTACGTTTAATTCATATGTACCGTCAGCATTTTGTTTTACGTCTGATTTATAATTAGTAAATGGCTCGCTTCCATTCACGGCTAAAAATACACTACCGTCAACATCACCAGCTTCTCCATCATCCATTGTCCAGCGCACAGTATAACTATCTTTATTCGTCACTTCCGGATGTGTTTTTTCATCATAATCCGCTGATCTTAATAAATTTAAATTCGGTGCTGCAGTATCCTTATACATCGGAATATAAATTGTTGGTTGTGGTTTTGCATTTGGTGCATCTGCTGTTGCTGTAACCGCAAAGTAATACTGCCCATCTGGCATTGGAATTCCTTGTTTATGTGCATACCAAACCCAATCTGCTGAAAGTAAAGAGGGAAGACCACCTGAATAAGGATCACCTTTTGCAAACCATTGTTCATCTGCCATGTGTGTTACAAGATTATGTTCTTTATCAACAACATCTATTTTTATGTTACGCGCGCTTCGAAGTAAAGCAAGCGCAGGTACTGGGGAGAATTCAGGACCAAAAGCATAAAACTTGTCACCTAAAGCGATTTGAGCCGGTGTTTGTGGCTTACCGAATACCTCCTCGTATCCAAAATAAAAAGGACCTGTTTGAATTGCTAATTGTGTTCCAAATCCTGACTGAGTCCATACATCAGTTGTATCTTGAGTATCGATAACTTTTGGCTCATCCCATTTGCCATAAAAACCATTATATGGAACGTTTAAAGTTGGGTTGCTTGAATCTGTCGGTGTTAAATAAATATAGCCCTCAACAAACGTGTTTTTTACTGTAGCATCTGTTAAAGATAATGTAACACTCACTGTCTTAGTTGAATTTGCTGGGATTGTAATTTCCTTTAAATCAAATGATAATTTTGCATCATCCAAATATCGACTACGAATGTTATCTGAATTTGTATTAAGCGAGTCTTTTAAAACATCCGCCATCACATTTCCATTTAATTTGTACGTAACAGATTTATTTGAAAGATTTGAAGCAGTTAATGTAAATATAGTGTCTTTATCAATTTCTTTTAAACTAATACTGCCAGTATCAGTTGAGCCTGTGACAACAACAGGAGATTTCACAGCTAGATCCGGACGAATCATACCTGCTCCTTGTCTTCTAGGTTGGTATTCGGTCATATAATCAATTCGGTCAATCGAATTGTTCGAATTGACATAATCTCTTTTAGCTGGAATAGATGTATTCATGATTAAATTCTTTGTTAATTGTGCAAACTTTCTTGTTCCAGGTTTGTATCCTTTTTCGATCAAAGCTTGCATAACATCAGCAACTGCTCCAGCTACATAAGGAGCTGCCATAGACGTTCCATCTTCATTCTCATACGCATTATGCTTAGTTGTATCTGCTGTTCTAACTGACGAATAAATCGCATGTCCAGGAGCCATTACTTCTGGCTTTAATAATAAATCACTAGTAGTTCCCCAGGATGTGAAATCTGTTGGTTGCCCTGGGTTCGATTCAGCGAATGCTGAGCCTACAGTCTCATCATTAATTTTAAACTTAATTGACTTTTGAGTTGTAGCATCTAGCGGGCCAATAACTGGTCCCCCACCACATGTACTAAGTGGCCCTATATCAATACCACCACCGCCACCACAAGTAAGTTTATCTTCTAATGCCTTTCCATCATCATAACTAATAAATGAAAAAGGAATTGATCCAAAACCTTGAGGTTCTGGAGCTGGTTGAGTAGAACTTGAATTATAAACAATTACTCCTACGGCACCTTTTTGTTTCGCATGTGCTACTTTTTCTGCAAAACTTATTGTTCCGCGCTTAATTAATACGACCTTACCAGTCACATCTAAACCATCGTAATCTGTAGGTATTCCAATACGTTCGTTTCCACTACTGTTTTTTCCTAGAGAAACTAAAGAATACTCTTTGTTTTTATCTGCTGGCCAATTCCAGTCATCAAGACCTTCTCCAGTAATATCAAAATCAACTTCGTCTGTATGAAATTTATACGTATGTTTTGATACAATGTTATTTGCTGCTGCAACTGTAAATGAATCAGGATAAACTCCTGGGTTACCAATTTTATTTAAATCAGGAGTTTGTCCAATTTTAATTGTTTCACCCAACCCACCAGATCGATCTGCATAAGCATTAGACGCATTTCCTGCTGCTACTACGACAACATGTCCCTCGTCTGTTGCATTTCGAATCGCAATACCTAAGGGATCATTAGGGTCTCTTGTATCGAAAGAAGAAGATGAACCTAAACTCATGTTGATTACATCTGCTCCTAAGGCTGAAGCATGGTCAACCCCTTTAATAATATCTTCTGTTAATGCACCAGCTTGTTTGTCTGAGAACACTTTTTCTGCAATAATTTGAGCTTCAGGTGCAACTCCTTGAATGACAGGGCCAGATCCAGCCGCAATTCCTGCTACGTGTACACCATGTGAGCTAGTTGCATTAGTTGGATCTTCTACACGTGGGATGATATCGTCATTTTGATCAGCCCAGTTGTAACCGTCTACTACTTTCAGAGAAGTTGATCCATCTGAACGAGTAAATTTCCCTTTTTTAATTCTTGCTTTACTCATATCTTTAGGATCTGGGAACGCTTCATGAGTATAGTCAACTCCCGTATCAACAATCGCGATAACCATGCCTTCCCCTTGATAACCGATAGGTTTTCCTAGAGTAGAACCATTCCAAAGATTTTTGATTCCTGTCAAGTCATGCTGTTGATTAACCGCAGGAGTAAATGTTTGTTGTAATGTAACTGCTTTTACATCTGGCAAAGATTTAATATAGTCGATATCTTCATATTTAATATCTTTAATACTAAAACCTTTAAATACGTTTTCGAACTCATGTTTAAATTTTAAATTCTTTGATTTACTACCAGAAAGTTTGTTCTTAATTTTGTTTTTTGTCGCATCTATGTCTTCTTGGATCATATCTTTTGCATTACTTAAAGACTGTTGATTAACACCAACATTTTCTTCTGCTGTCATTTCAGATACAGTCTGGCCCTTCAGTTGAACAATAACAGAAACCATCTCTTCTGGATTATGAGCTTCTAATTTCGCAAGCTTTTCCATATCTGCTAGTTTCTTTTTCTTGTCCCTAGCAATTGCAGCCTCGATCGTTTTTTTACCTTTTTCTTTTAATCTCTTAATCTCTTCACTTGTTAAATTAGCTGAATTAGGGTTACCTTTACCATTAGTTACAAATATACCTGATTCTGGTTCTGTATTTTTTGCAATGAATGGGTTTTGTTGCGAATTTTCTTCAGCTAATACAACTGTCATGTTTGACATGACAAGACCGAAGACTGTCAAATAAGAAATTTTTTTCAAAAACCTTCTTCTAAACTTCATGTTGTCCCCCCTTGACTGAGCAATCTATTATTAGAGATCACTTGCTCAATCATTTTCATTAATAAAAATTTAAGTATTGAGAATTTTCTTAACACTTATTTCTATAAGTCTTATTCTACTTAAGCTTGTATTTGGCGTAAATTGGGGGAATATATGATAAATTATTCTGTTTAATCCAATAATAATTGTATAATTATTAGCAGAAATTGTAGTAAACTGTAGAATAAAAAAATAATTATAAAAATCTGAAGGAATTTGAATG
This sequence comes from Bacillus sp. JJ664, assembly GCF_036962205.1. Classification (NCBI taxonomy): domain Bacteria; kingdom Bacillati; phylum Bacillota; class Bacilli; order Caryophanales; family Bacillaceae; genus Bacillus; species Bacillus sp. JJ664. The sequence continues at coordinate 19,716 of NZ_JBALMS010000056.1, forward strand.
AAATTTAAAAAGATTCATAAATAAACTTGGGGGAATTCTGCTGATGAAGATGATTTTAAAAATTAAAATATCTAGGGAAAATACTTTTAAGTTATTTCAAAATAAATTAATTCTATTTTTTTAGAGTAAAATTTTAAGAGTTTTATTTTTAAAGCTCAAATTCTATTTTCAATTGAAAATTTACAATCCCAAATATAATATATTGAGAAAATGTTATATTTAAATTTACAACAATAATTACCAATTTCATTTTTAATGTTATAAAGATGAATTGAAAACACGATACAATTTACTTAATATAAAAAAGCCCAAACCCTTTTTACAAAGAGTTTGAGCTAATTCATTTGTCATCCCAATTGACAGCCAACCAATGACCAAACCACTGTTCATTACATTGTAGGAATTTGATTCGTTCAAAATATTAGGTTGAATTTAATTTGACTCAGCGTGCATTTCTACTGATTCGCGTATTGCTCTACGTAAGATTTTCCCTGTACTATTTTTAGGTAATTCAGAGATGATTTCAATATCTCTAGGTGCTTTATATTTTGCTAATTTAACACTACAGAAATGTATTAATTCAGCAGCTGAAACACTTTTATCATTACATACAACAAAAGCTTTTACTTGTTCTCCAAAAACTGGATCAGCGATCCCAATTACTGCTGCTTCTACTACTGCTGGATGTTGATATAGTACTTCCTCTACTTCTCGAGGATACACATTATAACCGCCTACAATTATCAGATCCTTCATTCGATCAACGATAAAAATATAGCCATCCTCATCCATTTTTGCTAAGTCACCAGTATGGAACCAACCATTCTTTATAGCAAAAGATGTAGCTTCTGGCATACCTAAATAACCCAACATAACATTTGGTCCTTTAACTATTAACTCACCAACTTCACCTCTTGGTAACTCATCTCCATTTGGATCGACAATCATATTGTATACATTTGGAATATTGATTCCAACCGAACCCCTTTTTCTTTTACCATTTATTGGATTAAAGGCTGTAGCGGGTGATGTTTCTGTACAACCAAATCCTTCAAGAATATTAACTTGATATTTTTCTTCAAATCTTTGAATTAATTCATCTGGCAATGGGGCACCACCCGATAAGCAGGCACGAATTGTTTTAAAATGTTCAGCTGTATAATCTTTTAATTGAAATAAGAAACTATACATTGTCGGTACGCCTACAAATAATGATACTTTCTCATTAAAAATAGTATGAATGATTTCATTAGGAATAAACTTCTGTGCAATTACAATATTCGCTCCACTCATTATAGGCGCATTAATACAGACAGATAGACAAAATATGTGGAACATAGGAAGAACTGCTAAAATACGATCTTCTTTTTGAAACTCCACTAGTTTAACAATTGACTCTGCATTTGAAGCCATATTTCTGTGACTTAGCATAGCACCTTTTGGTTTTCCTGTTGTTCCAGAAGTATATAAAATTACGGCAAGATCCTCTTCTGTAATTAATGGATATTCATAATCTTTTGACCTATTTTCGATCAACTGCTCCCAATTAAATTCAGCTTTATTCGATCCAACATAGTACAATAATTCTATTTGTTTACATTCCATTTTAAGTGAATCAATGATCGCTTCCAATTCAAAATTTGCAATGACAGCTTTTGCTTCAGAATTAGATAATATAAATGAAATTTCATCCTTTGTATAAATTGAATTAATCGGTATAACTACTGCGCCTGCACGTAGAATTCCATAATAAGAAATAACAAACTCAGGACAGTTCCCTAATATTAATGCAACTTTATCACCTTTACTGATTCCATTAGCAGCTAAGTTAAATGCTACACAGTCAACTTGTTTATTTAGTTCGGAATATGATATATCCTTACCTGCAAATGAAATTACATTTCGATTTGGGTATTTTTCTACACTATTTTTCAAACTTGTAATTAAATTCCAACTCATATTGCTTCCTCCCCTATCAATACAATCGTTAACAAGATAAAAGTCAAACTCCATATAACTAATCACCAACTTTTTATTCATATACACTTTTTCTACATGTTGAGGCACCATCTAATGATGGTGCCCTTCATTTAAATTATGAAACTCCTAAACTAGTTCCAGCAACTTCGTTTGAAACTTTAGCAATTACTTCTGGTGGAATTTTATAAAATAAGCCAGTTGGATCACTGTGAACCATTGCGACTATGTATGCCATATTATCAACATTCACATTAAAATCAGCAAATGTATCAGGTAGTCCCACTTTCGTTCTTAAGTTTTGAATGAATGCAACAACTACATTCAGACAATCTTCAGGTTTTTCTGGCAGGTTACTAATTCCAAGTGCGTCAGCAAATCCATGAATTCTTCTTAAATAGAACGGTGCCATAGTTTCCATTACACTTGGTAATAACACTGCATTTGCTAGTCCATGTGGTATATTGAATTTTGCCCCAAACACATGAGCAATATTATGAACTGGAACTGCATTGATCGTTAAACAAAAAGCAGAGATTGCCATTGTACTAGCCATTAACATATTTGCTCTTGCAACGATATCTTGTCCTTCATGAACTGCTGTTTGAAGATTTTCTACGATCATTCGAATCGATTGAAGTGCATATGCATCCGCCATTGGATTCGATTGAGGAGAAAAATATGCTTCAACAGCATGAGTTAATGCATCAAAACCTGTAAATGCTGTAATTTTTGGTGGTAATCCAACTGTCAGTTCAGGATCTAATATTGCCATATCCGCACTAATAAATGGATTTAGTATATTTGTTTTAATGCCTGCAATTTCATTCAATACGACAGCTACTGGTGATACCTCTGCTCCAGTTCCAGCAGTAGTTGGAATTGCAACATGAGGAATTGCAATGTACTCCGCTTCAGGCCAAAATTGCATGATATTTCCAACAAGAAGTTCATTACGAATATCATCGACTTTATTATGAAGCATCCATTTTATTGCTTTTACTGTGTCTAAAACACTACCACCACCAACAGCAATTAATGCATCCCCGTTACATTCTTTAAAATATTTAGCACCTCGGTTAATAATTGCCCCTTTTGCATCTTGCTCGATATCCTCAAAGACACCAACTAACTGTACCGCTCCAGGAACAACCTCGAACAATTCCTTAATTTTATCTGTTATTCCAGCTTGCGTAATTCCTTTATCTACATAAAGAACCGCTCTTTTACCGCCAAGATCTTTAATCATTTCAGGTAACAAAGAGCGTGCTCCTACACCACTATTTACAACTGTTCGAACTGAAAACTGAAAAAATGACGTTACCATAGGATCACTCTTTTCTATAATTTTTTATAAACATTAAATTATGAATCTATTTTTCTTATAGTAAAATTCCATACCATGGTTTTTGACTTAGTTCCGGTGTTAATGAAACATGAACATGTTTTACTTGTGTGTATTCATCTAATGCATATTTTCCAAGCTCGCGTCCAAAACCGCTTTGTTTATATCCACCAAATGGCGCATCACTTCTAAGCATGTGCCAGTCATTAATCCAAACAGTCCCTGCTTTTAATTCACGTGAAACTTGAAGTGCTTTGTTAACGTCCTTCGACCAGACTCCCGCAGCTAATCCAAAGATCGTATCATTGGCAATTTCAATTGCTTCCTCAATCGTGGAGTAACGAATCACACAAAGAACAGGACCGAAAATTTCTTCTTGAGCAATTTTCATTTTATTGTCTACATCTGCGAAAATAGTCGGTTCAATGAAATAGCCATGATCATAGCCTTCACCCGTTAAACGTTTTCCACCACATACTAAGCGGGCACCTTCTTTAATTCCAGCTTCAACATATGATAAAACTGTGTTAAGTTGCTGCTCAGAAGCCATAGGACCCATTCCGTTTGCCATATCGAGCTGATTTCCAATCGTAATCGAAGAAGCCAATTTCCCTAATTGATCAACAACTTCATCATAAATAGAATCATGTACTAATAGACGTGTGCCAGATTCACAAAGTTGTCCAGAGTGTAGACAGAAACCAAATAAACTTCCTGGAATCACGATATCTAAATCAGCATCTGGTAAAACGATCGATGGTGATTTACCACCTAATTCCAAAGTAACTCGTTTTACTGTTTCCGATGCCATTTTCATAATGTGGCGACCTACTTCTGTTGATCCAGTAAAAGCAATTTTATCTACGTGTGGATGAGTAGCTAATACTTCACCAACTGTAGCCCCAGGTCCCGATACAACATTGAACACACCTGCTGGAACTCCAGCTTCAGTTGCTAACTGAGCTAGTTTTAGCGTAGAAAGTGGTGTATTAGTTGCCGGTTTTACAACTATCGAATTTCCCATTGCAAGAGCAGGTGCAATTTTCCACATCGCTAAAAGCATAGGAAGGTTCCAAGGCGTAATTGCTGCTACAACACCGATTGATTCACGCCAAACCTGATTATTGCTTGGTCCTGGAAATGGGATAACTGGTAATGATTCTACAAACGGATATTCCATCGTAAATTTAGCAGTTTGTTGAAGTAAATCTACTAAATATAAAATATCCAGATTTGAAATCCTTCTTACAGTTGCGCCTGAACTAATTGCTTCCAAGAAAGCTAGTTCCTGAGAATTCTCTACTATTTTATTTCCGAAATTAATTAAAATTTGCGCTCTTTCTTTAGGGGATTTTTTTGCCCATACACCTGAATCATAAGCTTTACGAGCAGAAGCAATTGCAGCCTCTGTATCCTGTTTTCCAGCTTTAGCAACCTTAGCGATTACTTCACCAGTTGCCGGATTTTTCACATTAAACGTTTCACCGCTTATTGCAGGTGTCCACTTCCCATCAATATAGAGTGGAAATTCCAATACTTTTACAGCTGTTTGCATAAAAAGACCTCCTAAAAATAGTTTTAAAAAAAGACTCTGTTAACGCTAAATGTTGGTCAACAATCTTGTTTAACAGAGCCTAAATATAAGAGATTAAATTTGTTACATCAGGCTTCGTTAATTAAGGTGTAACGATATTAGGCCATGGGTCAAACTTGTCCATTAGTGACAATAGTTCTTTAAATTTTTGTTTATTTCCTGAAATAGAAATCTTACCTGCTGCTTCCATCTGATCCATGTCAGCCAAGCCAAGCGCAATTAAATAGAATGTTACTTTATCAACTGTTAATGTAGCGTCAGGGTTTGTAGCTTGTTGATCTTTTTTATAGTTTAGAACTGAATTACCTACATTTATTGAGTAATTCGTTTTTAAATCTGTTAACGACACATTAAATGCATACTGTTTACCTTCCGCTTTCGTTCCATTCAGTTTAATTGAGAAGAAATTCATAAAATCTTCAACTGGCATATTCATCAGCATATCTAAATTCATAGGATTCGCACGTTTTGAGTCATCTTTTACAACGCCTTTTCTTAGCTCTTGTGCACCAGTTAGATAGAAATTACGCCATACTGAAGACTCTGCTTGATAGCCTAATTGTTCGTACGCATTTGCAAGTAAATTTTTTGCTTCAGTATTTTTCGGATTCGACATCACAACATGTTTTAATACTTCAGCTACCCATCTATATTCACCTTTGTTATAATCAGCTTTAGCTAATTTCAATACATTTTTTTCTCCGCCCATATACTTCACATATTTAGCTCCAGCTTCTAGTTCCGGAAGTGGATCTAAATCTGATGGATTTCCACTAAAATTACCTAAATAAAAATTATATACAGCCTTCACATTTTGTTTTAAATTCCCATAATATCCACGATTAGCCCAATATTTATCTAAGCTTTTTGGGAGTTTGATTTTATCTGCGATTTCATCAGCTGTGTAACCTAAGTTTGCCAAACGTATCGTTTGATCATGAATATATTTATATATATCTCGTTGTTTCGTTAATTGCTCTATAACTCGGTCCTTACCCCATAACGGCCAGCTATGTGCAGTTACCATTACATCAATATCTTCTTTACCATATAAATCAATTGTTTGATCAAGTGCTTCTGTCCATTTCAGGGCATCTCTTGTCTTTGCTCCCCTTAATGTATAAATATTGTGTAATGTATGCCCTGTATTTTCTGCTACTACTAATGCTTTATAATCCTTGATATAATAATGCATTTCAGCAGGAGCTTCAGTATGAACAGTTAATAAAAATTCAAAAGTAAGACCATCTATTTGCATTGTTTGGACATCGTCCTTTATTTCAATAGTTGGCTGCATATAACTGAACGTTCCTGTACTTAAACCTGGTCCAATACCTGCTGTAACGAATCCTTTCTCATTAGCTGGTAATAGATTACCAAACATATAACCTGCACGTCGGGACATGATATTCCCTAAAAGAACATTTTCACTTAATGCTTCTTCATTAAATCCATTCGGCACAACGATTGGAACCTTTTTAGGATCTGTTGCATACCCAGCAACTCCTTTAATGCCACCAAAATGATCTGCATGACTATGACTGATCACAATTGCACTTACAGGTTGTTTTGGTCTATGTGCAAAATATAATTCCATCGCTTCTTTAGCAGTTTCAACTGTCGACATTGTATCCAAAACAATTAAGCCTGTTTTTCCTTCAACAATCGTCATGACTGATAAATCTAGTCCACGAACTTGATAAACGCCATCAACTACCTTAAAAAGACCTGAAGTATTTTGTAATTGAGCTTGCCTCCATAAACTTGGGTTAACTGTTGCAGCCGCAAATTTGTCCTCTTTTATAAACGAATATCGATTACTATCCCAAATAACTGTCCCATTTGCATTTTTTAGCGGTTTATTGTTTAGTGGTGCAATAAATCCCTTATGTGCATCTACAAAATCTTGCTTATCTGCAAAGTTTAATTCTTTATATACTGAACTATTCTTTTGTGTTGTTATTTTTGTCGCTGGTAATGGAGTAGTATATGTTGCGGCATCTGTGATGGTAGTGCTTAACAATAATGTAAGTGCCACAGGTACTGTTTTTGTGAACATAAACTTTTTTGACATTTGTTTTCCACCTCTATAAATGAATTAAATCTGTAAAAGGACCCTATTTATTATTTCTGTGATTAGTTGTATTCCGCTCCAATTCAACATCTTTACTAGTAGTTTGTTTAATATTTACTGTTTAAAAGCATCAATCTAAAAAAAGTTTCTAAAAAAAATTTTAGTGAAATCATTGAAAATAAGTTGATTTTTACATATTTTCACAATCACATGTAACAGTTTGAATAAAAAGAAAACGCTTGCAAATCAAAGGGATTTAAGAGAACATTATTTAAAGATTAAATTGTCTAAATATCATCCTTTCAATTTATTTTGAAAATTAAGAATTATTTGAACTAATTGTATAACTCGAAAGTTACTTAGTAAAATTAAGATTTGTAATAAGATGTTCACAAATTTTAATACTTAAAATTAGAGGAATTTTTCATCATTAAACATAATTACTAATTTAGGGTTTATGTAAAAAAGGTGGTCACAATATGCACATACAAAAATTAGAAGTACTTGTTGAAGTCGCTAAAACGGGATCATTTTCTACTGCTGGGCAGAATCTTCATATAAGCCAATCTGGCGTTAGTCAAGATATTAAAAAGATTGAAGAAGAACTTGGGGTCAAAATATTTGAACGATCTCGCTCTGGTGTCGTACAAACAAACGAAGGTTCTATCATTATTCATAAAGCAAATGAAGTTTTGTTAAAATATGGTGAATTAATTGATGAGGCTAGAAAAATATTAGACATACATTCTGGTAACCTTCGCGTCTCTACTATTCCAGCTTTCATGACTCATTTAATAAAACCATTAATGGAATTTAAGAATTTATACGCTAATTTAACTGTTGAAATGTCAGAAAATATTACGGAACTGACAGTTGAATATATTCAACAGAATAAGGCGGAAATCGGCTTAATTTGTATATACGAGGATTTATTAAAAAATATAGAGAATCTACATTTAGAACAAATTCTCGAAGGGACCATGAAGGTTTATGTAAGTAGTGATTCACCATTTGCCTTAAAAAAAACAATCACACCAGAAGAAATTCTACAACAAGAAATTGTGCTGTATAACGGGGATTATATAAAATGGTTCACTAATCATTTTCAAAATACATTTGGAAAAATGAATATATTATATTCTTCGAACCAAACAGAAGAACTCTCAAGAACAGTTTCATCAGGCATGGCCATCACTTTTGCTCCTGATTTTGCTATAAAAAATAATACGTACTTATTAGAAGGAAAAATTATTGAGGTTGATATATTGGACTATGAACCTATAAATGTTTCTCTTGGGTTAATTTACACAAAGAATAGACAACCTACTAAAATAGAAAAACACTTTATTAAATTTCTTACATCTGAATTGCAATATTATATAAATTAGTCTTTTACAATTAATTTGGACGGCAAATGAAATAGTATTTGCATTTTCAAAATAAAAACAGCATGGAATAAACCCCATGCTGTTTTTTCACTATTTTCTTAAATGATAAGGCACTGTAGTAATGACAACTTCTTTCTGTCTAATTAGCCATAATCGAAGTAATAGAGCTGTTTGATTGTGTAAAAGATTATGCCACCATTTTTTTGGAATAAATTGCGGTATGACAATTTGGATATGATTACTTGGCTCTTTTGCTTCAACTAATTTAATAAACCTTGATAAAGGTTCTAATACTGATCTATATGGGCTCTTTAGCACAACTAGTCGACAAGGAGTTCCCCATTCTTCCCATTTTTCTTCCATCTTTTCAATGGATTCATCATCGAAGCCAACATACACTGCAATCAGGTCTTCAGACATACTTTTTGCGAAAGAAAGTGTATTATGAACAACTCGATGTGTACCAGAAACTAATACAATCGTTACGACTTTATTCGTTTCGGGCTTGAAGGAACTTAAATCGATTCTTAATTCATTTGCTACATTTTGATAATGTTTGTAGATTGCTAAAGAAAATAATATGATAGCCGGAATAACAACTAATACAACCCATGCACCATCTGAGAACTTTGTAACTGCGAATATAATAGTGACAATCGAAGTAACAAATAAGCCGACTGTATTGATGGCTAATTTTACTTGCCAATTTGGCCCTTTCACTCGTTTCCATCTTCTTGTTAATCCAAATTGTGCAATCGTAAATGAAAGAAATACACCGATTGCATAAAGTGGGATCAGAGAATTCGTATGTGCTTGAAATGCAATGATGAGTATACTCGCTCCTGCTGCAAGCGCTATAATACCGTTTGAATAACCTAGACGATCTCCTCGGTTCATTAATCCTCTTGGTAAAAAACCATCTGCAGCTACAATTGCCGCTAACTGCGAGAATCCTGTAAACGTCGAATTTGCTGCTAAAATTAAAATAATAAATGTAAACCAAATGATAATTTGATACAGTATTCCGTGTCCAAAGTAAACCTGAATCAGTTGTGACAACATTGTATCGTTTGGATCTGGTGTAATACCATTAACATATAAATGATAGGCATACCCAAGTAATGTTACAGAAGTAATGACCCCAAGAGCTATATATGTTTTAATGGCATTTTTTTGTCTTGGTTCTCTAAATATTGGAACTGCATTTGATATCGTTTCAATTCCAGTTAAGGCAGAACAAGCTGAACTAAACGCTTTTAGTACAATTAAAATACTCAATCCTTCTGGAACAGTACCAAATGTAGGTGTATGATGCTGAACAAATCCATTTTGGAATTCATCAAAAAATCCAGTAAAAATTAAAAGTAACATACAAAGCATAAATCCAAAAGTTGGCCATGCAAATATTTTTGCCGATTCCGCAACGCCACGAAGGTTAACAACTAATAAGATAAATACACAAAATATTGCTAAAACCGTTTCATAATGCGCGATACTTGGATAAGCTGATGCCACTGCCTCAAGTGCAGCAGAGACTGAAACTGCTACAGTTAAAATATAATCAACTAAAAGCGCACTTGAAGCGACGAGTGAAACCCATCGTTGTTTAAAATTGTCTTTTGCAATTGCATACGCTCCCCCACCATTTGGATAGGCTAATATTCCCATAATGTATGAAATAATTAGTATGCCTAGAAGGATAACTGTTGCGATTGTGATCGGTATAATAAACCAACTTGCTTTTGAACCAAGTCCAATTAGTTCGGTAATTCCTGCCTCTGGTCCGTAAGAGACAGATGAATAAAGGTCCGCAGCAAGTATTGGTAAAGCTATAAACCAAATCAATTTATTATGCTGCGCATTAATTTCAGAAGTTCTCATAGGCCTTCCAATAAAGAATCGTTTTAGACTACTAAAGTTTGAAATGGAATACCATATTGCAAAGATTGCTAAAATAAATAAACCAATTTCCATATAATCAGATGGGTGTTTCATATTTTTTCTCCCCTTGTTTTTAAATTTAGACACAACAAAAAGACACTGGAGAATCCCCAGTGCCTAAAAAAGACATCATTAAGGAAACCTCCTCTTCACACGCTTACGAGGTTAGCTGTCGGATTCGGGCCTAAAAAGTAGCCCTACCTTTAAAAAAGGATTCACCCCAAGTGCATTTGCACAAAAAAATTGGTTCCCCCGCTTCAATTCATAAAACATTTCGACCAGTAACCTGCCCCGTCAAACATTAAACAATCTAAAAAGAAAGTCATTTTTTCTGGAATTAGGTACTGGTGTTTCTTAATTGAACTCAGCGATCGTAGGTTATTTAATTTGTGTTGCTATCTTCTAATGTATTAAAAATTACATTAGAAGGTAACTAGATTGACATCATTTCAACTTGTAAACTAATAATCTACTTACAAATTTCCTGTCTTGAATCATTTGAAGTCATGCGTTTTTTCCTTTTCATTTACCCCTTCTTCCATATGACTATGGTCGAAAAGCCTTTTGAACACAAAAAAGACACAAGGATACCTAGTGTCTTTTTACGCACAAATAGGAACCTTCTCTTAACACGCTGACGAGGTTAGCTGTCGGATTCGGGCTTTTAAGAGTAGCCCTACCTTACTAAAGGATTCACCCCAAGTGCATTTGCACAAATTTGGTTCCCCCGCTCTAAATAGATTAAGCGATCATAGGTCATTAAATTTTTATTATGTTGGTTAATATACTACTGCAGTTTAATTTTGTAAACAAAAATTTTTTTGGTTCATTTTCAAATACGTATAATTACGTTTCAAATCTAATGATTTTTCAATTCTTTTTGCTATCTTGATATATTATTTTTTTATGATCATTTATAACAAAAAGATTCTACAATGAATTAAAATCATGCTCTTTTATACTAATTACTGGACATAAACTTTACAAAAAGCAAAGAACCCAATGGCTTACATCTTCTCAATTTGACTAATTTTCTTTAATGAAATTCAAGCTAATTTTTCTCTTCATCACTTGTTACTATTCTCTTATCTGGTGTTACCAAAACTTTTCTATTTTTCACATCAATTAATCCACTAGGTGTTACTCTAATAAAAGGTAGATGTGTTGCAGAAAAGAATAAGAGTGTAAATGCCGGATCATCAAAACGATAACCTCGTTTCTGAAGTAACTGTATCATGATTTTCTCTTCTTGTATCAAAGAGTACATATCCGTATTAGACATAATACCTGTCAATGGTAAAGGTATCTCATGTAAGATTTTCATTCCTTCAACTAATACGATTCCTCCACCAATTTCTTTCAATCTATCAAATGCTTTTAGCATATCTTCCTTACTTTTTCCAATAAGTATGATATCACCTGTAGTTGAATAAGAACTCGCAAAGCCTTTTAGTTGGTTAGCGAAGCCTTTCACCAACGTATTGATTTTCCAAGTACCATCTCTAGCAATCAGCATGAGAAAACATTCATCATGATGTATTAAAAGTTCATCACATTCTAAATTCATCTCACTAACATAAGGCTTAGTGATTACATTATTTACTAATTCAATCCCATATTGATTTGTATAATTCATATCATGCTTATGTAAAGACCAGTTTAATTGTAATGGCATAATTTTATATTGATCCCATTCGATGTATGATGGATCATTCATATTTATCCCATCACGTTTGACCCATGTTCCTTTTGCAATAACACTTATAGGTGTTGGGTTCTCTTTACTTTCCAAAACATTAATATTGGCAATTCTACCTGTAGCAATCGAACCATGTAGATGTTCCATATTATAATAACGTGCAATGTTATAACTGGCCATATGATACGCATCAACTAATGGTACTCCTTGTTCAATAGCACTCTTAATCATTGCATCATTCATACCGTTTTCATAAAAGTGAGGATGTGAACCATCCGTTGTAAAGAAAAATCTGTCAAATTGTTGTACACCTAACTCCAGTAGTTCTTTTAATAGAATCTCTAAATCTGGACGAATAGAAGAATTTCTAAGTGAAACAGTGTAACCTTGCATTAATCTAGCCATTGCTTCTTGACCTGTCATTGCTTCATGATCACAATCTGCTCCTAATAACATTAGTTTTGATAGTGTTATTTCAGATGCTCCTGGAAAATGCCCTTCCACTTTTTTATGTAACTTCTTTGTTTCTTGTATCCAAGTTAACATCTGATTATCGCCATTTAATAGTCTTGGCCATGCTGTTAGCTCGCCACCTTGAAGAACATCTTTACGCTTAAGCCAGGCTAAAATGTCTTCATTGTTAAAAATTTGCTTATTGTTTGGCGTCTCAGTTTGTCCATCAAAACGACACCACCAGTACATACTTGTGTTTATATTTTGGAAATCATCTAACAATGAAAATGCACTATCTCTTTGAAGTTGAAGAAAAAAGGTTAGATTATCATTAATTAAAGTTGTTGTACCTGCTTGTGCCGCGTGCTTTGCTAGTGTAAGTGGATTATATAATTGATATGGATGTGAGTGAGGCTCTATATATCCAGGTACTAAAAACTGACCTTCACAATCAATTACCTCACAACCGTCAATTTGATCTGGTAGTTTTTCCCCTACATATAAAATTCGATCTTCATAAATCCAAATATTTGCCTTTACCCATTCGCGTATATATGTATTTAAATATGTTGCATTTGTTAATAAAATATGTGGAGCGCTAATGCCATCTAGTATACTAACATGCTTTCGTAATTGTTCATTGCTCCATCTAAACTGACTATTTTCCAATGTGCTCTCCCCTTATTTTTGGATTATGATTTTCTTTTTATAATATTACTACATTTTTTGTCACTTAATTTACTTTTGAATAATCAAACTCGCTTTGAACGATCTACTCAAATTTAAAGTTTACAGATGGCATAAGTAAAAGTGGACTACAAATGTAGCCCACCTAGCAAAAAACAGATTCATTTATAAAAATGAAACTAGGCTCTATTACTTTAAGTTTTCCTAAACTGCCCCATCACTTCGAGAGTTTGCGAAATGTTTACAAAAGCATTAGGATCTATTACTTTGATGGCATGTTTTGTTTCACTCAGTTCGAATCTTGTAATGACAGTAATTAGGACTTTTTTGGGTTTATGAGAGTAGGCACCTTCAGCATTATGTACTGTAATCCCTCTTTGATGTAAATGGATTAGGGCTTCGATTAACTGGTCTCCCTTCTCTGTAACAATCCTTAAGGTTAATTTGTTTTGTGTTGTGTAAACCATATCAACTGCTCGACCAGCAACATAAATAGCAATAATCGTATATAAAGTGATATTCCATCCAAATATAAACCCTGAAGTACCAACAACCAAAAGATTCATACAAGCACTTAAAAAGCCAACCTGCGTATTCTTTTTTTGGGAGAGAATCAGGCTAATGATATCCGTTCCGCCTGTTGAACCGCCAGTCCGAATAATAAGTCCCACAGCAATTCCATAGAGAGCACCGCCTATTATGGATGACAGAAGAATATCATTGGTTATTGGTTGGATAGGAATTACTTTCAAACTGAAAGATAAAACGGCAACAGAATAAATGGTATACAGTATAAATCTTTTACCTAGAAATTTAATACCCAAAATAAATAATGGTATATTGATAATGAAAACAATCCATCCGGTATTGACATGTAAAAAATGATGAATCATAAAAGCAATCCCTGTAACTCCCCCGGAAGCCAATTTATGAGGGATTAAAAATGTGTTATAAGCAAATCCAAAAAGTATGGAACATAAACCAATTAAGATGATTTGATAAATTAATCGGAACAAAATAAGCACCTCTAATAGTTTCTATAGAGGTTAGTATGGTTCATTTAACTATTTTTAATAAAAACAAATTGAGTTCATGTCTCCCACTTCTTAATGATTTTAAAGTAATGCTTCAATATTGATTATAAAATTATTAATGAATAGTTATCTTTTGGAAATTTCTAATTTGAAGTTGTTCAGAAGAATATAAAAAGGCTCCAATCGGAGCCTTCTTCTTCTATCTTACTATTCTATTATTCTGCCCAGTAACGTCTAGCACCTGAGAATTCCTCAATATAACCTGGAGTATTTAACGGAATGATTTCAACATTCTTAGAAGCGTTAGGCGCATGAATCATTAGACCGTCACCGATATACATTGATACGTGATGAACAGAACCAGTCCCATTATTGGACGCAAAGAATAGTAGATCGCCAGGTTGAATCTCATCCTTACTAACTATTTTCCCGTTTTTAGATTGTGGGCCTGAGTCTCGTGGAATCGTTATACCATATGCCTTATGAATCGAATAAGTGAATCCAGAGCAATCAAATCCAAAACCTGAAACACCTGCCCATAAATAGCGCAAGCCAAGGAATTTCTTCGCAGTTTTGATTAATTCTTCAGGAGTTGCTTCCGGAAACTCGTTTTCGTTTTGATAGATTGCAACATCTTCTTTCTTAATAAACTTATTTCCATCATCTGGCGTTGCGACCATAACGACATTTCCAAAATCTTTAATGACAGGTAAGCGTGTATTGAAGCTAACTTCCATAAACTTATGTTGTAATGCTTTTCCGTCATACAACCAAGCTGTTGGACTAGATACCATAATAAATGGCGCATCATTTAAATTTTCTAGTCGATCATCCGTTGTTAACTGCCTCTTTGGCATCCATCCTGGATATCCTAAAGGATTTCGTGGAGTAGGCTGACCTTCTACTGCTACTTGCACCCAGTCACCAACTTCCTGTAGAATTACTACTTTCGATCCATACACCGCTTGTGTTTCAAGTTTACCTGTAAGCCAGCGACGAACCTCGCTGTCCTGCATATTTGCTGACCATTTCCACGGATCAACTGGATTGCTTAAAGAAGGTGCATCAATATCTCTAACTTGGAATCTACCATTCGTTGTCCACTGAGTTGAAACTGATACATCTACATATGCAGTTTCACCAGGATGAAGTACCTCCGGTGAATTTGCAAATGCTTGGAATGTCATTGTTGATAGTAACGTACCTGTTACACATAAGCTCAATACCCATTTTTTTGTCTTTTTCATGTTAAAGCTCCTCTCCATATTTTAACGAAGACTTCTTGTTCATCTTCGGTGAAGCCTTAGTTATTCCTGATGTAACTTATTAAACTATCAATCTAATAAAGGAAAATAAATAATCACCTTTAAATCATGTTATAAAAAATGAAAATCCAACTATTAGAAAGGGCATGCCCTGCTAATAGCTGGATTTCATCTACGCTAATAGATAAAGCAGCATTATGACTCAATGATTTGCTTGTATTTAATCTGTGCATTTTTAAACGCGACGATCAAAGCTTTCTGTGACGAACCAAAGTAACGTGTATTAATTTCATTGACGACAGTATCCAGATCTAATACTGAATGTCCGACGAATAAATGTTTCACAAAAGATGAAGTCAAAGAAATCGTAGCTGAACAATCAGCATCAACGATTAAATGAGACGTTCGATCAACAACCAATCCAATAAAGAAAGCATTAAATTGCTGCATGATTGGATTATTAGATGCGGTCTTTGAATCACCAATAATGTAAATAGTATCCTTACTGTACACTTCATTTCCTCCCGAACAAGGTATACCGAGCGGGATTCAATCCGAAAAAGGAAGGAATGAGCAACGGCATATGTATTCGCTTACATTTAATCATAGTACACTAAAATATTTTTTACAATATATTATGAATATTCAGTTATATAATCGTGAATATCAGGAAAAAAGTATTACAAAATATAGATTCCCTCTTACTATTTCACTATAAACGATAGATTTGAATCGAGTAATTCATAGGGTTTAAGTAATAACAAAAGATTTAATAAGAAGTAATGACAGAATATATTTTTCGTGGTAGCAATGATAAATATTAGAGGATATATGTATCCAATGTTACTAAGTATTGGATACCACAATTCCCATAGGAGTCGAGCACCTTACGCTCCGTTCAACTTCTCTTACTTCTTTAGTATCTATTATCATTTCAGTCAAATTCAAACAAAACGACCTTCCAAAAATGGATAGGTCGTTTGTTTTTATTGAGTTAGGTCGTTTGATTTATCTTGTTTATTTATAATTCCATTCTTTTTCGATAACCAATAACCAATCGATACGATTACTACCCATGGTACACCAATTTTCCACGCTGAATTCCAATCTGGTGAGAATGCCATTGTAATGAGAATGCCACTTAAGAGACAAATTCCTATCCACTGAAGAACAGGGAAAAGTGGTGCTTTAATTGGTAGTGGTCCTTCAAAATGAAGGTGAACCGTCTTACGGAATCTAAGATGACTAATTAAAATTACGATCCATACGAGAATTCCACCGAAGATTGATATGCCAAATAGTTTATTAAATGTATCTGGATAATACATTGATAAAACGCTCGCGATAATAACACCTGCACTTGAAATGATAATTGCTGTAACCGGTGTACCATTTTTCGATAGTTGACCAAGTGCTTTTGGTGCGTAACTTCCACGAGATAATGAAAATAACATTCTAGATGTTAAATATAAATTTGTGTTCATACTGGATAATGCTGCCGTTAAGATGACAAAGTTCATGATTCCTGCTGCATAACGTATACCTGAACTGTCAAATATTTTTACAAATGGTGATTGAGCGACTTCGTGCGCACCAGCTTGGGTCCAAGGAACAACTGCGACAATGATAGCAAGGGATAAAATATAAAATAAGAACAAACGCAAAACCATGCTTTTCATTGCTTTTGGAACGGCTTTTTGAGGGTCTTTACTCTCGCCCGCAGTAACCGCTACGATTTCAACTCCATAAAAACTAAATATTGCCATTAGTACTGCCATCCAAACCCCTTTAAATCCATTTGGTAAAAATCCATTTTGATCTGTATAGTGGTGAAATCCAACTGCTTCTGAATGTCCTATGCCGAATAATAATGAAATCCCGAAGATGATAAATAGTACAATCGCAACGACTTTGATCATTGCAAACCAGTATTCAATCGACCCGAAATTTGATACTGAGCGACTGTTAACTAGAACAATGGCCGCCCCAAATCCAAGTGTCCATAACCAAACCGGAATGCTTGGGAACCAATACTGCATGTAAAGTCCGACCGCAACAGCTTCTCCGCCAATGGCGATTACTTGAGCTGCCCAGTATGTGTAGCGAATGAGAAAACCTGACCATGGATTGAGATACATCTCAGCGTATGTTCCAAAACTACCAGCAGTTGGGTGCACTACAGCCATTTCAGATAAACTAAACATCATGATAACGGCAATAAATGCTGCAATGAGATAGCTAAGAATCACGCCAGGACCTGCGTAACCAATTGCAATCCCACTTCCCATAAAGAGTCCTGTACCAATTGCTCCGCCAATCCCAATCATTGTTAACTGCTTACTTGTGAGTGAACGATTTAATCCACCTTCACGTTCGACGACTGATTTGTTTTCATTCATTTGTTTCGCCACCTTTATGTTGGATTTGTTTACTATAGGAAAGCTTCCAGTCGACACTTATGCTTGCGATAATTATGCTAACAAACGTAAAAACTGTCCGCTTGAATCCTTCTCCGATAAATAACTACCTAATACAAGTAAATTGACAATCAGCATCGTTTTCCCAATGCTAAGAAATTGTATATACAGGTTGTTTTCTAGATTTTTTGAACAAACTGATTTTTGTTACTGATTCCGAATAACATAGGCGATTTCCTCTATCGCACGAACTACTTCATCAGCTGTATTGTAAAAATGCGGCGCTACCCGTAATACATCATTTCGAGCAGATACAACAATGTTTTTTGATTTTAAGATTTTTTCAACTTGTGCTGCATTCTCCAGGCGAATGGCTGTATTGCTTCCTTTTTTTGATAATTCGAGGGGACTTGCAATCATTAACCCAAGCCTATCTGCAGTTTCAATGGCAACTTGAGATAGTTCGCGAAGATAAGCTTCAATTTTATGTACGCCAATATCATTCAATAGTGAAATCCCTGCTTCAGCTGCGTAAGCATTAATCATCATGGGAGTGCCTGTATCAAATCGACTTGTTCCCTCTGCATAATCAAGTAGTCGTGGATTGAAAGAAAATGGGTTCACACGACTAAACCAACCAGTTGTTGGAGGGTGTAGGCTTTCAGCTAGATCTTTGTTGACATATAAGAAGCTAATGCCAGGAATACCGAGTAAGAATTTCTGTGCTCCAGTCGCAAGTACGTCAATCCCCATTTTTTTCACATCAATTGGTACACTTCCTGCAGATTGGTATGCATCAACAAAAAGTAGCGATCCATTCTTTTTTGTAATCTCGGAAATGGCTTTTATATCTTGAATGAAGCCATTATAATAAGAAACATGTGGGACAGACGTCACAAGTGTTGATTGATCGACTTGTTGTTCATACTGTTCAAGTTGAATGTAATGTTTTGTCTCCTCTAGAAACGTCACCTTTGCCCCGCGTCGTTCTTGCGATAGCCACACGTGGCCAATACATGGAAAATCAATATCCGTTGTAACAACTTTTTTGCGTTTTCCTGAAAAATCAAGGGATGCAGCAAATGATGAAGCGGCATCTGAAACACTTGATAACACTGCGATTTCTTCTGGTGAAGCATTGATGAGACGCGCGAAAGCGACTTTTGCCTCATACACTTTGTCCATCCAACCTTCCCAGTCCATTCCATTTTCAGTCCAGCTTGTTAGATACGATTCGATCGCTTGTTTGACTGGAGACGAGATTGCACTTTGTGAGCAACTTGATAAATGAATAGTTTCGGTAAGTGTTGGAAAAAGGTTTCGTTTGTCATTAAATGGGTGAATCATTTGTAAGCCTCCCTTTATTAAATGTTAGCGTTTTCATAAAATTAGTTATCGATGGGGTGATAATATGAAGCATCAATCTCTCTGGTTTGAACATGGTGAATGGGAAGCATCTCCATTTCAGTTTTGTAGTACTGAAGTCTTGCTTCCGGCTGAAACTATATTGTTTCAACAAGACGAACACCATCCGTATGTATACCTTGTTTTAGAAGGTCGAGTACGGGTCTTTTTGTTATCGCCTAGTGGTTCCGAACGACATCTGTATATCGTTGGTGTTGGGCACATTTTGGGTGAAGGAGCTGTATGGACAAACGAAATGTGTGCGTATAACGCTTCTACTTCATCGTCTGTTCGATTATTAAGAATCCCAAAAATCTCATTTCAAACCGTCGTGCTAAAAGAAGAGCCACTTATCCTAAAAACACTTCGATCACTTAGTGAAAAACAATCTGCTCTTCTCCTTCAAACCAAATTAATGAGTTTTTCGGATGTGGAGACACGTGTGTTAACCATGCTTCGTCAACTTGCAACAGCCTATGGAACCGAAACAAAAATTGGTGTGAAAATCACCATACCTTTTACTCATCAAGAACTCGCATACGTTGTTGGTTCCTCACGTGTTAGCGTATCGTATGTGATGAATGATCTTTGTGAAAAAGGAATTATTGAAAAACAAAAAGGACATTATACGATTCTTAGCTCGTCCTAATCGCTTTGTATCCCTATCATATAAGATGCAGAACTGCTTTTTCTGTCAACTACTTTACAAAACGCCAATATTTTTTCTGAAAAGAGAAACTTTTCAGTTTATTAACATCTTCTCAACAAGACAATTATAAAAATGACTGTCAATCCTCTGTATCAGCTAAAAAATATATATAAACATTTTCTGAGTAAATAGATTAAGTCCAAAACATGTGTCAAGCTTTGGACTTAATTACTTTAATGCAATCACAAATAAAAAAAGCTGAAATGATATGCAGCTTTTGATTTTCTATTCATTCGTATGTTTTGATGCATGTCCTACTATCAGATTCATCTATTAATATTTCTTACTTTTACGTTCAATGAAAAGAAACTCAATGATCTTCCAGCTAAGTTAGGAGTCAAATACAAGTCTACCAAAAAAATAAAAAACTACTGTTTAAAAGATACATTAAACAATAGTTTTTTATATATAATGACATCTATGAACTAGTGTCATCTATTAATTTTATTAAGATATGAAATAGCAATTATATATCCGATAATTGGTGATATTCCGTATCCCATGATTGGCATTGGGAAATGTCCAAAAAAGGTTACAAGCATCATCACAAGAAAATAAACACCTAATGTAAGTGATATGGTCGTTCTTTTCCCATTAAAGAAGAATGGAAATAGTAACAATAATAGAGACATTAAACCGAATATGAACCACATTACCCCCATGTCTTTAACTAAAAATAGTATGTGTTCTACATAAGGAACTGCAGCTAAATCATCGAGAAAAATCCAAGACATGATAACAATAGTTGTTGTAATTGTTAAGTTACATAAATTTAGTAAGTTAATATTCATTTTGTGCCAAAGGAGTATAGAAGTAGCGCATGCGAATGCTGTTACCTGCCCTGCATCTGGATGAAGAAACAATACTACTAGAACAACAAAGTTTAGTCCAATTGCATAAACATACTGTTTGTTCCCTACCAGTTTCCATAAATAAATCAATAGTAATGGCAGAACAATACTTGCTATATAAAAATTTAGTGGTCCAAATTGGATCCATCGATGAATACCATCTAAGCCATTAAACCAAAAAGGCGCTATCAATAAAGCTATAATGATAATAGGTCGTTGATCAATCAATTTACCGTATTGTTTATGCTTTGTTTTCGTTAAAAAGACAAAACCTAAAATGGATCCAACTATCCAAATTATTATATTTTGTATCCAAATACTTGAAGATACGCCATACGTTACCATTGCTAAAATTCCAATCAATAAAGCTGGGAACATTAGTAAATAAGGTATGATGTCTTTTAATTTTATTTTTTTCATGTTATGTAACCTCAAAATTTACTAGTTTCCTATAAAATATACCACAATTTCAATTTCATTGAGCTATTTTTTGATTATTCAACAATTTTTAGTCCAACAGTTCTAATTGGATCATCATACAGTTTTTTGGAGGAATTGCAATGGCAAAACATGAAAAAGCAAAAAATGGTGTTATTTTCCCAGTAGGCGTGAAAAATGAAGCATATGCACAATTTTTTGTTGGTCAAAGTTATCTAAAAACATTAATTGCTGACCCTAAAGTAAGTGTTGGTGTTGGGAATGTAACCTTTGAACCAGGATGCAGAAATAACTGCTTAAACATCATAATGGATTTCAATTTTTATATGTAACAGGTGGCGAAGGTTGGTACCAGGAAGAAGGAAAACCTGCTCAGTTCTTTAAAGCCGGTGTTGTAATTGTCACCTATGATGGTATAAAACATTGGCATGGTGTTACAAAAGACAGCTAGTTTGAGCACATTGCAATCACTGCTGGTACACCTGAATGGTTTGAACTAGTAACGGACGAGGAATATAACAATTAAAATAGTAGTTGAGGTGTAAAAGCCCTGTTATACAGTGCTTTCAGTTTGTAGACAAAGTACAAAAACTAAGAGATTCAGACTGATTGAAAACGCTTGTCTTTCGAGGCGCAAAGCCGGATGAGGAGCGGAGTTACCTTTGACGGTAATGAGCACCCCAAGTAGGTGAAGCAACGAAGAAAGCGAGCGTTTGTCAACAGTCTGAAAGGTAATATTTTGTTTTCCACAGGCTGATTATACAGTAAAAAACCTCTTGTTAAACATGAGGTTACAACATTAATTTGAACTAAGCGCACCAACGACTGGATGTGGAACATATGGCTCCTCTAAATAAGCAACTTCTTCAGTTGTTAGCTTAACTGATAGAGCACCAACAGAATTTTCAAGATGTGAAATTTTTGTTGCACCTATAATAGGCGCAGCGACTGGTTCTTTCTGCAGTAACCAAGCAAGTGCGATTTGTGATCTTGTTACCCCTAGTTTTTCTGCGATTTCTGCAACTCGTTCTACAACAAGACGATCTGTATTTTCAGTGGCATCGTATTTAGATTTTTGCGTATCATCAGTTTCAGATCGAAGCGTCGTTTCTGACCAATCTCGAGTTAATCTTCCAGATGCAAGTGGACTATATGGAATAACGCCGATTTTTTCTTCTTTACATAGTGGTAACATCTCTCTCTCCTCTTCACGGTAAATGAGGTTAAGATGATTTTGCATCGAAACAAATCTCGGCCAGCCATTCTTCTCAGCCACATGTAAAGCCTTTAAGAATTGCCATGCATACATTGCAGAAGCACCGATGTACCTTACCTTTCCAGCCTTCACTAAATCATGAAGTGCCTCCATTGTTTCTTCGATTGGTGTTTGGTAATCCCAACGATGTATTTGATATAGATCAACATAATCCGTTCCAAGGCGTTTTAGACTTTTATCAATTTCACTCATAATATGCTTACGTGAAAGACCGGAACCGTTAGGCCCTTTATGCATAGGGAAGTAAACCTTCGTTGCAAGGACAATCTCATCCCTATTGGCATAATCTTTTAAAGCTCTACCTAAAAATTCCTCACTAGTACCATCTGAATAAACATTCGCCGTATCAAAAAAATTGATACCTACATCAAGTGCTTTTTTAATGATTGTACGGCTACTTTCCTCATCGATTACCCATGGATGAATCCAACGTTTTGCATCTCCAAACCCCATACAACCAAGGCAAAGTCTAGATACGTCTAATCCTGTATTCCCAAATTTTATATAATCCATTTTGTTTATTCCTCCCCTTCTATATATGTAAATGAATAAGTCTAAACAGTTATATCCTGATACAAAGGATGTTTTCCGAGTCATTGATAGCAGATTTTACTTCAAGTGATGAAACTAATCAATAAGACGTTTTATCTTTACAAATGCAACATTTATGTAATGAACGTTAAATAGACTAGCTATCAAGCTAGTCTTATTCAATGTTTAAGTTTATTTTGCCTCCTCAATTTATATGACACTTTTAAGGAGCAGTCTCTCACCAATTTTCTAGGCTTTGATTAAATCAGGTGTCTCTTAAGCTTTTAACATTTTCATCAAAAAATCAGGAGTCGGCAAACCAAATTGAGGATCGACTTGATCTTGAATGGTTAAACTATTGATCACATTGAAGTACCATACCAGTAATTTCCGTGGATTTTCTACTAGTACGAATTCCCCATTTTCTTGACCTTTTATAAATATTGGTATAAGTAAATCAATTATATAGTCAGGTGAATATTTTGATAATAAATCAGTCACTTTTTCTGGAACTTCCTTGTCGTTCCTCGCTTGTTGAATAATCATAAATGCATATTTATGATTATCGTCTAACATATGTTCAGTTAGCATCTTTAATTGTTGATAAGGACTTCCTGGAAAAGATGACAAAGAACTCAGTTCACTTTGAGACTCAATCATTAAACCCTCTATAATTTTAAAAAACAATTCTGCTTTTGAATGAAAGTGTCGAAAAATTAAGCCTTCACTTACATTTGCTTCAGTTGCAATTACGCTTGTTTTGGTATTTTTATATCCATTCAGAGCAAAATTTTTTAAAGCAGCTTGCTTTATAAGTTCTTTTCTATCAGTTTGAGGATTAGAATCCTTTTCTAACAACTAACTCACTCCAATTTATACATTCTTACTCATGTTACTTCTTACTACTCATTGCTAATTGTCTTACTCTTTCAATTAATTCTATTAAGAATTGCTCTGGTCTAGCGAAGCAAGCTAAATGTCCCGCATTTTTTATATAAACAAACTCTTTTAAAGGAGCATTAATCTCTTGAAAAAATCGTTCTGCATTTTTGGTAGGAGTAATGATATCTTGATCCCCATGAAAAATAAAAAAAGGAATTGAAAACTCTTTTCCCAAACTTCTATAATCAAAATTCATTAACTCGTTAAACAATTGATCCCCTGAAAATTTCATCCCTTTTAAAATATCGATTATATCTATTATACTATGTTGAGGAGATGAAAGCATAGCCGGCAACATCAAATCCATAATCATATTAGGCACATTTTTAATAGTCTTAACTAGTATCTGATTTCTTTTATCATATTCTTTCATTGTCCATTTTGTATGATCTGGCCCTATTTTTTTCAAAACATCTAGATTTCTAGTATTTCCTGTTTTTTCCAAAGCTTCAATAGCCAATTGATATGCAAGGTTGTCGGTATCAACACAGTTTTGATCAGTCCCTACATATGCAAAAAAGAGATCTGGTCTTTGTTTGATCATTAACGTAGCGATAAGACTTCCAACAGAACTGCCTATTAAAATAATTTTATCTTGCTCAAGCTGATTACAAATTACACTAGATAATTCAATTCCATCTTCCATTAACTGGTTAAGCGTAATTGTACCACTGCCTTCTTTCCCATTTTTTTTAAAAGTTTTCCCAGCACCACGTTGATCCCATTGAACAAGAGTAAAATGCTTTTCCCAAGACCTTAATAAAGAAT
The DNA here is from genome assembly GCF_036962205.1 of Bacillus sp. JJ664. Taxonomy (NCBI): domain Bacteria; kingdom Bacillati; phylum Bacillota; class Bacilli; order Caryophanales; family Bacillaceae; genus Bacillus; species Bacillus sp. JJ664. Next base: position 44,509 of record NZ_JBALMS010000056.1, read on the forward strand.
TAAAAACGGAGTAAGTAGAGGCAGGACCACCATGAATAAAAAAAAGAATAGGGTTTCTCTTATCTTCACCTCGAACCGTAATCCACTGTTCAATTCCTCCAATAGTTACATACTTTTCTTCGTTTATCATATGTTCAGTATTAATTACTAATTTCTTTGCATTTTTTCTTTGATTAAATTTACGAAAAAATAAATCAGGTAAAATATTGGATTTTGTCATTTTTAAGTTTCTTCCTTTCAACGGAAAATGAGTGAGTTACTCACTCATTATTTTAGATTAATTTTTTACCCCCGTCAAATTTCGTTTGGAAGTGAAATATAAAATATATGTGTAAAGGAAAACTTCATGAAAAGTTTAGTATAAGGAATTGGCCTAAATAAATTTAAATTAATATCATCTTTCTGCCCCATAAAATTGTTTCATTATAAATTAATTACTCTTATAAAACAAAAAAACCTCTTGCTATAAAAGAAGTTTGAGTAAGAACGAACTGTATTACATTTTTACCAAATGATTGCCTAAACCTATTACTACTACTTTCCCAAAATTCGACTTTGAATTAAAATGGAACTTACTTACAAGAATAAAAAAATAGGGGGACTATCTTATGCCTGAAAAAAATAAGCAGCTGTTTGAACTTGCCGAACAAATAGAGCGTTATTCAGGAATGGATGGTGTTCACTCGACCAAGATTCCTTCATTAAATTTTATCCGCCGATCTAATGTTACGGATCCAATTCACACTGTTTATAAACCATCTTTATGTATTATCGTTCAGGGAGCGAAGGAGGTAATGCTTTTAAATGAACGCTTTAGATACAGTCCCTCCGATTACCTTGTCTCATCAGTTGACCTGCCAGTCGCTGGGCAAGTTGTGGCTGCTTCTTCGGATATTCCTTATCTAGCACTCAGTCTAGAATTTACACCAAGTCAAATCTTAGATGTTTTACGTGACTTTAGGATGCAAGCTAGAAAGAAAGAAAGAAAGAGAATGCTAAGCGAGGCATGTTTGTCGGCCCGATGGAGTTATCGTTGTTGGATGCCGTAATTAGATTAATTCGTTTGCTTGATCATCCTAATGATATTCCGATACTTGCTCCTCTAATTACCAAGGAAATTCTCTACAGAGTTTTGCAAGGACCACATGGAAGTACTCTGGAACAATTGGCAATAGAAGGAAGTACTACCTATCTTATAAAAGACGTTATCGTTCAGATCATACATAACTATGATCGCTCTTTTCGGATTGAGCAACTTGCGGAAAAAGCAAATATGAGTGTTTCTTCATTCCATCGCCACTTTAAAGAGGTAACCGCGATGAGCCCTATTCAATTCCAAAAACAAATAAGATTACAAAAAGCACGGCAATTGTTATTGTCAGAGTCTTCTGATGCAGCTGATGTCGCATTTCGAGTGGGATATGAAAGTCCATCACAATTCAGTCGTGAATATTCTCGCATGTTTGGTTTACCACCAAAAGAAGATATAAAACATTTGAGGGAAAATTAGATGAAAAGATAAAGCTAAAACTAAATCCCAATTTAACTAAAAAAACGACTGTGCAAACTTATTCAGGTTTTACGTTTCGTGGTATACACCCGTAGAAATATTTAAAAAGATTGGTATATTAACAAGGTAACTAAATCACCAAGTTCTCATAACCATTTTCCTTAATCACTAATGAAAGGTTCCAAGCTAAATTAGAAAACCGCAGTACGATTGAATATCGAACTACGGTCTGTGCTTAGTTTTGTTTGAGCTCTTTTTAAACTACTGTCTACTTGACCGGGGAATGTTCAGATTGGAAGCCGTACTATTCCCCAAAATAATGTTTGGGATAATTATCCAAATCTCTCCATCATAGGAATACATAAACCCCTTTAGTGCCCCTGGATAATTCTCTTCCGTTTTGTACCAATCCAGAAGATAAATTACCGAACTCATATTGTGCTTAAACGCGTCCTTAATCACATTTCTTATTTGAACTAACTCTTCCTTTTCAGAATGATTTAGAGCTTCATTTACATATCCTTGTAATAAACCATTAAATAACTCATCAGAACAGGACATTCATAGTAACTTATAATATTTTCTGTATTATAGGGGTCAATAAGAACATTGACTTTTAAATAACTTATTACAGGTACTTCAATAACGTACTCTTCTTTTGAAACGTTATTATACAAATTTATTGTAAATACACATTTAAAAACAAGATTATATTAGGATCACCCTTTCTTCCATTCCCGTCAATTCCTTAAATTTAATTTTAAATTATTTCTTAGTAAGTGTGACCAGATAGTGACCAATATTTTGTTTAGTCACTTTTACATTCATTTGCAAAGAAAATCCCCCTTGATAAACAAGGGGTTTTTCGTATGATCCCAACTGGACTTGAACCAGCGACCCCTACCCTGTCAATTACAGCGTATGAGTATTATTAAGTGATACGGAATATTTTAGGTCAAATAAGTCCATTACTTCAATTTGTCAATATAATTTTATGCAATGATTGACTGATATTTCTATTGTTTCTAGTATGTCAGTGCAATTTTTGTGCAATGAAATAGTATTTTTTGAGGTAGGGTGCAATAATTATTGGAGTTACTATGTAACATGAACAAAAAAGTGCCTGACTTAAAAACATTGGGCAGGCACTTTTAATTTAGAGCTTCTGTTATTGTTATAAAATAACCTATATTTTCTACTCTTCTAACAAGTGAGGAACAAAAGATATATCAATTTAAGTAATTTTTAAATTCATTAATAAATTCCTGAGCTAAAGGCGTTAAACCTTTCGATTCTAAATAAATGATCCAAAAATCGACTTCAATAAAATGATCCACTTTTATAGGAATTACTTTAATATCTTCACTTAAAACGATCGGACGTTTTTTGATAGAGAAATCATAAAGGTATAATACTGCCTTACTCTCCTTTACTAACTCAAGTAAGAGACCACTTCTGTTTGATGTAAGAATTACGTTTTTAGGATTCATTTTCGTAATTTTTTGCAATTTTTTATAATCGGAATTTTTATACATGACGATTTTTGTCTGCACTAAATCCTTTGGTGTTACGAAATCTAATGAATAAAAAGGGGATTTTTTACCAACTGCTATACAATAATGTCCTTTTGTTAAGTATTCAAAACAGATGTTTTTTTCTTTTTGTAATTCATCCTTTGTTGCAGCAACAAATGCAAAGTTAAAATTATTTTTATTAAAATTCTGTATAATATTTGCAGGATTTTCTTCTACAACCTCATATGTAACATCCTTGTTTTTAAAATTTACCATTGTTTCTTGGAGGATATATGAAAAAGCAGGTGCAGTTAATATTTTCATATGCTTTTCATTCGTATTTTTAAAATCATAGATTTCATTGTTTAATTCATTTATGGTTTTTAGTAAATGAATCGCTTTTGAAATGACAATATTTCCTTCATATGTGGGTGTAACACCTTGCTTAGACCTATTAAAGATCTTAATTCCAAGCTCATTTTCTAATTGAGTAATTGATTGGCTCATCCCTGAAGGTGATATAAATAATTTTTCAGCTGCTTTTGTAACAGACTGTTCATTGGCAACATATACAATATACTCCATTTGTTCAAAATTCATCATTTCACCTCAGCTTAATTACTCTAGTT
>NZ_JBALMS010000057.1:0-3526 GCF_036962205.1 Bacillus sp. JJ664
AAATTATTATCAAGCATTTAATAACTCCTTTTCGATTAATGAATCCATATTACTAAATATTATCCTAATATTTACCATTATCATAGAGGACGTTGATAAAAATTTTCATAAATGAAAATTATGTAAAATTAACTCATTTGTACTTATAACTTTTTGGGGTATAGACATTATTATTGAAATAAGGTATATTTTCCTTAATAGAATAAGTGTTTCTGATTAGTTTATAAAACCTTGGTATATCAACGTTTAAAAGTTATGATGGCACAAATGGGTCAAAAACCTTCACAAAAGAAAATTAATCAAATGATGAAGGCTATGAACAACCAAAAGTAATTAGTCTAGATCTAGATTTTTATTGCTAGAATTGAGAACATACTTGAAAGAGATGTTTAAAATTGCAATAATGTCTTATCAATCATACAACTAATCCAAAACCACTTTTCATTGGTAATGATCCAATGGATAGTGGTTTTTTTAGTTGTTTTTTACATGTCATCATTTCACTCCATTTACCCTGAGCACAAACATTCTTTTTCAGTCTTGAATAGGATGTTTTGAAAAGGGGAGTGAGTAGCTTGAATTGGAAACCGATCATTTTTATTCTCATATCAGTTGTATTATTGTTTTCTATAATCTTCGGAGTATTGAGCAGTAAAGAAGATTCGTCTCGAAATCATGAAAAGCAGGAGCAAAAAGGTCCTTCTACTAAATCTTTTTATTGGGGAGTTGACACTGCTTCAAATACAACTAACCATTTTTTAACTTGTGTGAAAAAGGAGTTTGGAACACCTGAGGTTTTGGGTAGATATCTTGGCACGAAAGAAGACGTTTCTAAAGGTATTACTAAAAAAGAAGCAGCATTATTACATTCAAAGAAAATAAAAATATTATTAATCAATAATCAATTTGACTCTGCAAAAGGGTACAAAAACGGTGTAAACCAAGCACAAGTTGGTGTGAAGTTAGCTAGTGTTTTAGATGTACCAAAAGGAACAGCAATTTTTGCAGATATTGAACCAACTTATGAAGTCGATGCTAAGTTCATTAAAGGGTATTACGATGAGATGAAAAAGCTGGGATATGTTTCAGGAATCTATGGTGTGTTTGACAATGGGCAGGATTTATCGAAAGCATATAAACAAGCAGCAAAAGATCATCGCACATTAAGTAAAGAAACGATTTTATGGACTGCATTTCCACAACGAGGTATAACGACAAAAACAAATGCACCTGAATTTTCAGCTGGTGGACCAAGTGACACTAAAATATATGGATGGCAATATGGTTTAGATGCAACTGATTGTCATATTGATACAAATTTATTTAAGGGTGACCTAATCAAATATCTATGGTAGTTTATCTATGACTTAAAAAATGCACAAGCAGTGAACTGTTTGTGCATTTTTAAAATCTAACTATTAACAAATTTTTTTATGTTATAATTGACCATTAACTGTAAAGTATTCATAATATTTGTTAAAATCAAACTATGTGTTAATAACGGGGGTGGGGAAATGTCAGTCTTTAAAGATTTACTATGGTTTTTTAAACAAGAAAAAAGAAGTTATATCTGGGGGATATCTCTACTAATTATTGTTGCATTGTTAGAGCTTTTACCTCCGAAAGTCATTGGTTATGTAATCGACGAAATGATAAAAAAATCACTAAGTGGGAAGACATTATTCTTTTGGGTAGGATTAATTTTTGTAAATGGATTACTACTTTATTTATTTCGATTTTTGTGGAGAAGATTAATTTTTGGCTCTTCATTAAAATTAGCAAAACAACTGAGAGATAATTTATATCATCACTTTACAAAAATGTCGCCAACTTTTTATCAAAAAAATCGAATTGGAGATTTAATGGCCCATGCGACCAATGATGTTCAAGCTGTTCGAGAAACGGCTGGTGCTGGTATTTTAACTTTCGTTGACTCGATTATACTAGGTGGTTCTGTGTTAGTCATGATGGCAGTCTCAATTAGTTGGAAACTTACTTTCATTAGTTTATTACCACTACCAATCATGGCCATTTTAACGCAATACTATGGAAAACTATTACATCAACGATTTCATTTAGCTCAAGAAGCTTTTTCTGAATTAAACAATAAAGTACAAGAAAGCATGAGTGGTTTAAAAGTAATCAGAAGTTTAGGGCAAGCAAAAGAGGATATTGGTGCTTTTAAAAATCAAGCAGACATAGTTGTAAAAAACAATATGAAGGTTGCACGAATTGATGCTTTATTTGATCCAACTATTATGCTTGTTGTTTCAATTTCATACTTAATTTCAATTGTTTATGGTTCAAGATTAGTCATTTCAGATGACATTACAATTGGACAATTAATTACTTTTGTTACATATTTAGGAATTTTAATTTGGCCTATGCTTGCAATAGGTTGGTTATTCAATATTGTTGAAAGAGGGAGAGCTTCTTATGATCGTATTCGCTCTTTATTAAGTATTGAAGCTGAGATTAAAGATTCCGACCAAGCGTTACAAAAACTTGCGATGGGTGAAATTCACTATGCAATCGATTCATTTACATACAATGAGAATTCCAATTTCAAGCTAAGTGATATACATTTTCGTGTAAAAGAAGGTCAAACGATTGGTATTGTCGGAAAGACGGGTCAAGGGAAGACGACATTATTAAAATTATTGTTAAGAGAATATGATGTCAATCAAGGAAGAATTTCTGTTGGCGATCTGAATATTAAAAATGTGAGCTTACATGCATTAAGAGAGCATATCGGATATGTACCTCAAGAGCATTTTTTATTTTCAAGTACCGTGAAAGAAAATATTGCGTTTAGTTTTACAAATGCATCAGATGATGATGTATATAAAGCCTCTGAAATAGCAAATATCCACAATGATATATTAGAATTTCCAAAAGGTTATCAAACAGTTGTTGGTGAACGAGGTGTTTCACTTTCTGGCGGACAAAAACAAAGGATTTCAATTGCTCGATCGTTAATTAAAAATCCAAACATTTTAATTTTAGATGATTGTTTATCGGCAGTAGATGCAAAAACAGAAGAGAAAATACTTCGTTCACTAAAAGATGAGCGTGATGGGAAAACAACCTTTATTACTTCTCATCGGATGAGTGCTGTAATGCATAGTGATTTAATTATTGTATTAGATGAAGGTAAAATCATTCAGCGTGGTAAACATGAAGAATTAGTTCAAATGGATGGTTGGTATAAGGAAATGTTTGAAAGACAGCAATTAGAAGAACTTGTTCAGCAAGGAGGGAGATAAATGGAACAAGAAATAGATAATTCAAGGCAAAAGAAAGACTTAATTCGTTTACTTTCATTTTTAAAAAAATATAAAGTTCTACTTTTCTTCGCATTTGTATTTTTATTCCTTGCAACTGCTTGTGAAATGTACGGACCAATATTAGTGAAGAGATTTTTAGATGATCATTTAATGAAACAGTACTTTCCAAAAGATACGATTCTTATGTTGTTCTCTGTGTATGTTGTATTAATGATTGGAAAAATTATTTTATCTTATCT
>NZ_JBALMS010000058.1:0-482 GCF_036962205.1 Bacillus sp. JJ664
CGTCAATAGCACATCCTTATAAACTGGTTCTACTAAAGAATTAAAAAGGTCTTCCTTATTCTTAAAATATTTGTAAATAGTACCTAAAGCTATTCCTGCATTACTTGCGATATTTCTAATGGAAGCTCCAAGATACCCTTGTTCCTTGAACTCCTCCAAAGCTGCAGCAATAATTCGATTCTTAATATCTTCTTTTAAAATTTGCATTCGTGAACCTCCGTTCATTTTTGAGGATATCATTGATACAAAATTTTGTAAATTCTTTTTTTATTATTTTTAAAACTAATTTAAACTATCTATTTTCGAATCAATTTTCATCAGGATTATTAATCCATTCTTCAACTATAATTAACGAATGATGGGAGAAGGTTCAGTCGCAATTTTCCTTTTACTATGCAGTCATCATTAAAAATTAGTTTCCCCATTATAGCTAAATAAAAATTGATTTTATACTTAAATTTATAAATCTACATCAAAAAAGG
>NZ_JBALMS010000058.1:509-827 GCF_036962205.1 Bacillus sp. JJ664
TCTGACTTCCTATCCTTTTAGTTTCTTTTAAGTATTTTGATACAATTGATTCACTTTCAATAAATACTACATACTAATTTCTGTCTCTTTACGTAATTTCTTATTTTTCTCACGTAACCCTACCCATAATAATAAACACAGTACCAATAATACGCCTTCTAGCGAAACTATATAATACGGATATTCCCCTAAATAATTCAGCACACTTTTTGTTTCAGGTTTACCACCTAAGAACATATAATTTCCGTCAGTCTTTTTATTTACTAACATAATAAATGGCATAAGGATATTTAAAAACAAAAACACCTTACCAATAGA
>NZ_JBALMS010000058.1:864-1208 GCF_036962205.1 Bacillus sp. JJ664
GGTACTAATATAATTAAGCTGTGTGTACCGAAGAAATGTATAAATCTAAAATGTGGAAAATCAAAAAATAAATAAGGTGTTAAAACTGCCTGCATCGCACCTAAAATGCCCGTGAACAATACAATCTCGTAAACTAGCTTATTTCTTGTTAACAATAACAAAATGACTAAATATAAGCTGATACTACATAATTGCAGTGGTAACGAATCACTCGTTCTCCATATATCATTTTTTACCATCCATATATTATACAAAAGATCAGCCACAATCAGTAACCCGGCAATCCCAAACTCTACTTTTCTTAGATTTAACTCTCTTAATTTATTTCTACCTATATATAAACC
>NZ_JBALMS010000059.1:0-85994 GCF_036962205.1 Bacillus sp. JJ664
AAATCTTTATTCTTATAGAAAGATAACAAGGAGGTTTTTAACTCGGTTGATTCATGATTACAAAGGAAATCTTTTGTTAAACTACCTAATCTAATCTCTGTTCCTGAGATTAGTGCTGAAATAAAATATTGCTTTATTAGAACTGATTTATAGTCAGATTCTCGTAGATTTTCATTTATAATATTGAAGATTCTTTCAAAATCTGATATTGAATGTTTTAAAATTCTTAAGTTTGATTTTTCACTTTTCATAAATACTTCGATTACATCAACAATATTGACCCTTAAAAAGTCGTAGTAAATATTCGACTTTCCTTTTTTATTATACTCGCTTACAATTTGATCGATGATGGTGGAAAGTTCAGGTTCATAATTTAGTGTTTTTCCAATTACTTTCTCTTTTATGAGGTCATATTGTTTAACATTTGCAAATAATTCATTCACTACTTTATTAATAGCTTCTTTATCTATCTCTTGTTTAGTTGATAAAATAGCAGTTATCATTTTCAATTCTATGTTGTTTTCTTTTTTTATGTCTTTTATTTCATCCTCATTACATATCACTATTGTTTTTACTTGCATATGTTCTACAAGATTATTTATGTATCCTAAAATTTGAACAATATCAAGATCACATCTTTCTAAGTCATCGAAACAAATAGTTATATCGCTTCCTATTGATAAAAGTTCCTCACAACTAATTGGTTTTATATCACTACCGTCCAATAATCCAACACTAACAGCTGAAAAATGAGCAATTTTAAATATTTGTTTACCATACTTAGCAACTTTGGATTCGCCAAATTTTTTTACTATTTCATTTTGATAGAGCGTAGTTTCGATGTATATCTGTTTACTAATCTCTTCTACTGAATTGATACCGTTTAATGATATATAAATAGGCTTTTTTCCTTTTTTTAGTAGATATGGTACAACCGTTTCTCTGTAAAAATAAGTTTTTCCAATCCCCCATTTACCATCTATCATTAATGCATAATCTGAATTTTCGCGTGAGATATAATCTTCTATTACCTTTAAATACTCTGACATAGAATTTCCTTTCTTCGTCTAATTTTAGGCTTACATTTGGGAACCAAGTGCCACGTTTAATTTTATTGGGCTTTGCTATAATATCAATTTCCATTTTATATAACTTCGAATTCCTAAAATAGCACTAAAAGGGAAGACGATACGTCATTTCCTTATAAAGTGGCAAAAGCTTAATAAATTCACCCTCAATATATTCGCTTAATACTTTCAGTTCCGTTAGGTACTTGCTGTTTGGTGATATTGTTTTATAACAATAGGATTCCAACTCATCATAGCAATGTTTCTTATAAAAATTAAAGAAGTCTTCTGGATCTCTCGTATCTATATTAAAGACATCTATATCTTTTTGGTCTCTTAAATTATGAAATACCCAACTATATCCATTACCTTTTAACTTTCTAATTTCTTCAATAACAGATTTCTTCCACTCTTGGTCATTATTTAATAATTTTTCATGTACAATTGCCTTATCAAAACCATCTCCAGGTATTGAATGATAAAAAGCTATTTCAAAACCTTTTGGAACAACAACAAACTGGAGGTTTCCATGTTTATAAAAAGCGTCATCATCTCTAAATTTTATCTGTTTCTTTTGTTTTCCAAAACGAACACCTATCCATGAAACTCGATGATGATTATTATTTATTGGTGTGATTTGACTAGTGATAAAAGCTTTATCCCAGTGAGGATGGAGATCCAATATTTTTAATTTCTTAAACATTACATTATGTATTGATAATAATTTCCTTTGAATACTTTGTCTAAGCGATTGGATTTGTTGAGATTTGCTACTTTGATTTCTAGGAAACAATGCTTCATACTCTTCAAACGTGAATATTGAATTGCTAAGGTTAAAGGTCTCAATTGTAAAGGGATCATTTTCTTTGTTATAAAACCTAATATCCTTTCTTATTTTCTTACTTTCTTCTGCTGCAGCATATAAAACCTCTTCAATTTCTTTATAATGTTTGATGACATCATAATCTACTTCAACACAAAGTCTATTACATTCATCAAGAAATGATTTTATAAACTCAATTTCTTCCCTTTCGCAATCCTCATAAATACTATTAAGTTCTAAATTTAGCGAAAGGCCACCATTAGTAAAGTTAGATGAACCAATTGAGTATGAATAGTTACCGATTTTATCAATAAACAAATATAATTTGGCATGTAATAGTCTACCTTGAACTAAGCGTACAGTTGCTAATTTTATTGTTTCTTCAAGTAAAAAGCTTGGCTTATTATTTGAAAAATCTTCAGATAAATATAAAATAACCTGATGTTTTTCCAACTTACTATTACTAACAATTTGCTTTAAATGGTCGAGACCTTCTTTCGAATAATATGCTGTAGCTATTTCAACCCTTAATAGGTTATTATTTTTCTGCTTATCTAGAAATTCTAATAAAGATAGCATTTGAATCGCCCCTCACAATTTATTAGTCATAGATTCGATATACATATTTCTTCAAGCCTTCTTTATTTGGAAAGAACAAGAGGGACCATCTCATATAAGTAGATTTTCAAATATGACATGGTCCCTTATTATTCTACTATTTTTGCTACGATTCCTTTTTCAAAGTAGATAGTTTTAGATCCATATACCCACTTTTCTGGAATACCTTTTTTTACTTGATCAGGATTGCCCCATAACGAACGTAATACTTCATCCTTCGTCATACCAGGCATTGGTTCAGAATATGCCGCATCTTTACTAATGATATCTCGACGAATTTCTATAAGCGATTGCTCGACATATTCTTGATATTGACCTGTATAAGTAGCTAAATCTCTTGCGATGTCTCTTATTTTATAGAAATCTCCAGAGTCTCTTGCAATGCTGAGTTTCGTTAGAACTATCATGTCATCAAGTTCCTGTCTTCTACCTCCTTTATAACTTTTTAGTTCTTCAGCAATTTCCAATACTCTCTCATCTGAAGTATTATTAGCTAATGCTTCATCAATTAATTTTTCAATTGAACCAGTACTTAATAGCGCTTGAACTTTAGAATAATTATCAGTGTTTAATAATTCTATTCTATTGAACACTTGATCGTTAAACCATCCATATATGTACGTATTTGCATCTTGCTCATTTTTCAGTACTTCACTAATAGAATCATTAAATAATTTTGCTAAAAAATTCGTGTCATTAACTTTTTCAGTTTGAAATCTTGATGCAAACAATACATAATTACCATTTTTATAATAATCAAGGAGTTCTTTATGGTTTACATACATCTCAAAATCATTGGATTCTGATAAGTTATAACTTTTAATTTTTGCAATTGCCTGGTCATATTTACCATCATATAATAAATGGTTAATTTCTGCGGATTCTTTTTTAAATTCTTTTTTCTTTAGTTCATGGCTATAGTATAGATAGCCAGAAACAATAAGGGATAGTCCTAAAAATGTAGCAACCCATTTGTTTCTTGCCTTCATAAATACCTCCTAATACTCTTTCCAATATTTTATATATTCCAATTAAATATCGGATAAATTGTCAGTTAGTTAAGATATACGAAGTCTAAGCCGCATTTTTCGATTAATTACTTCTATTCTATTAATCTCTTTTTAGTTAAAGTAATTTAGGTTTAGAGATTTCATAGTGGAGATATAAATACGGTCATTCGCATATTTTGATCACTTAGTTTTTCAAGATCATTTATAAGCCCATGTGGATTTGTTATATGCGAGTCCTTGTCATAAACAAAACAAACTAAATGATTATATCCAGGATGCTGTTTATATCTTTCAAAATCTATTATTAATTGTTCACCGATCTGCTTATCGGATAAATTTTTATTTGTCATTTTCGTCTCAATTACCACTCCATGTTCGGGCAAAAGAAAATCTACTCTCGAATTGCCACCAGCATAGCTCGGTACATAATCTTCAGGTCTAACATCATTAACAAACAGTTTCAATACCGCCAACATTGCATCCTGGACATCATACTCGTCATTGATTTTAATTGTTTCACGATTACCATGTCGGCGTTTTATGTTAACATCAAATTTGTTAAAATTGGTACATAGTTTAGCAATTATAGGCATGATGTCACTTTTGGTTGGTACAGGTGGGTTTTGTTCAAACGCCTTAAGAATTGATATAAGGGGATGATATTTATCATCTCCAAAACCATTTGCACGTTCCGCTATTTCACGAAATCTTTTCGTATCAGGATCACCAGGGAAGTTGGATTCAACAAATCGTATAGACAGAGCAAGCCAATCTTGATATTTATCTCCAGAATAGTATCCTCTAAAACCAGAGCCACCTGAGTGATAACTCTCCCTTGCTACCTTTTCACCGAGTGTAATTAGTTCAGTAATATTCATAATATAAGCTCCTTAAGTCTGTTTTTCACTAGTATAAGAATAACATATTGATGGAAAAAATTGACATAAAATTGGAACTGAAACTATAACATTCAATTATTTAATATAAAACAAAAATGTTTCCTAATTAAATAAATTTAAAGTGGAAAAGTAATAAAATGACACTTTTAAATTGGGATATGCAAAAAAAGGTCGTTTAAATTTAGATGGATAGTACAAATAAGAATGAAAAAAACCAAAAGCTATGATTTAGCGCTCTTGGTTTGTTAGCAATTATTTAATATACTACACCTAATTGGAATATACCCTTTACATATAAACAGGTTAATTACCGAAAGAAACTCAAATACCATCTTTTATTTATTTATAAGTTACTCTTTCAAACAATTTCATTTACATTACTTATCAAGATTAATAAATAATTCTATCTTTAAAATTTTGAGCATTAAAATCTTGAACATATTTTTTCTCGGTTACAACATAAAACTGAACATTTAATAAACCTGAAATATAAATTATATAATTCTCTAATTCTGAAATCTTGTACCCTTCATTAAACTCCTTTACGAGTAAGATGCAATAATCGATTGTTTGACCTTCATGCAAAAGATGTGTTACGTACCCCAATGCCTGGTGAACGTGTTCGATTTTAAAATTGCAATTTTTAAATTCTAAAAGGTTAATTTCACCATTTATTAACTTCTCATATATAAAATCAGTTTTTATTAAAGGAAGCTCAACTTTTAATTCTTTATACCCATCATTTTTTATACTATCTTGAATTTTATTAAGCTTTTCTTTATGGGTATCTTTATTATTTTTTTCAGTTTCTTTAATATATTTTTTTATTACCTCAATAATATACCTAAACTTGTAGTCACCAAAATGAACCTGAGTTTTGTCAGCTTTTGTATTAAAATAGAACTTGTGATTTGATATATCAACTGCAACTTCCAAAAATTCATTGTTTTTACTCGGGTGTCGTACTCTATTGTAAATCATTCGATAAACATCTTGAATAATTCTTCCATTAACATATAAGATAGCAAGATCTGAATATGAATTAACCTTATAAAAATATTTATTAGTTCCAGATGATTCTTTATCCAAGATACCTTTATTAATAGTTATTTCAATTTCTTCACTATTAAATAGTTCATTAAAATCAGCCTTAGGATATCTTCGAGATAATTTTTTTACAATTTCATTATGCCTTTTTACATTGATAATATTTTTAATATATCCTTGTTTGAAATAAAGTACTTCTTTATAAGACGGATAAAGTGATTCAAGTGGTACCATTTTATTACTAGCATCATCACTTAAATCCATTTCATTTAGTTTAAAAAATTCCATATAAATAGAAACTTCTTTCCGTTGAATATTCTTGCCATAATATGCTCTAACCATTTCTTTTAAATAAGAAAAACACATTTCAATATTAATACTTTTATCAGTAATATTAAAATCGTCTTCAATGCCATAAAACTTATGTTTTTCCATGGTTATTTTAGTAATTGTACCACCTTCAACTTCTTTATCGTTACTAAAATAATAATCCAACTTTTTAAATGGAACTTTATAAACTACTGTGTTATCTTCAAATTTATCAATATAATCGAAGTACTGTACACCATCTTTTTTAGTACCTGGATGCCAGGTTGCTATAAAAAATCCGTTATTTGTTCCATCTAACGATGCCAACGAAGTATTTCCACCAATTGAATGCTCGTTATATACAGTAGGTCTATTTTTTTTCATGGAAGGTTTATCATAACCAAAACGTACTAACTTCCCAATATCTTTAACACCACCAGCAGTATCATGAATTCCAATTAATACACCATCTTCTAATTCATGTACCTCAATATATATTTTTTTTACTTTAACACTTGTACTTTTAATTGCAGCAAGTGAATTATCAATAATTTCTCGAATGCTAGTACAAATGCTTGGATATGTTGCAGTGTTTACTTGATAAATAGCCTCAACCGATGAAGTTACAGAAACCTCACTACTTTCTAATGAATTTCCATGTAAATCCTCTTTTAAATTTTTTAAATCAACTATTCTCTTAATTTTCATTATTGTCACCCCTTTTGATATTTTCATATTTTCATTATTAACAAAAAAAATAATAAGTATTCATATTTCAATAAAAATACTTGCTAAGCATATGTCTCTCCAAAAAGTCATAGAAACCATTCTTAGTTTTTTATATTTCCTATATTTGAACCTAATATCTAATTCAACTAATCTACTATTAGTTAAATAAATATTAGATTTTAAGGGATTAAAAAAATCTCCTTTCATATGCAAAGAGATTAGCTAAATTTGTTTTAATAAAGTAATTTATTTTCATAGCCTTGAAAAAGTTATCACATCCACTCATCATATATTTCTTTTCGAACATGAGCATATAAACGTGCATATAATTGAGTTTGATGTGGAGTATTATGACCTAAAAGAGTTTGAATACATTCTAATGGCATGCCTTTTATTGCTAAATGTGCTGCAAATGTATGGCGTAATGTATGAGGGGTTATATGAAAATGCAAATGTTTAGTATATTCATTGAAATCGTATTGAATAGTACGTTTTCCTACTTGTCCATTTTTCCATGAATTTAGAAATACAAACGTAAGTTTATCTTTTCGCATTTGCAAGTAAGCTTGTAATACTCGGCACAGTATCTTGTAAACAATACAATTCTACCTTTCTTACGTTTTCCTTTTTGAATAGTGATCATTCTTTCCAACCAGGAGATATCTTCCAATTTAAGAGCGCACAATTCACTTATGCGTATACCAGTTGCATATAGCAATTCTACTATCGCTCTGTCATTGACTTCTTCCATTGTCTTTCCTTTTAGCAATTCTCTAAATTGAACTAACTGGTTATGTTGTAAGTAATGTGGTAATTTTTCATCAACTTGAGGAAAGGGAACTGATGCAACCGGATTATTTTTAATAAAACCTTCTTCCTTACAGTACTTCCTTGTTCAACTATACTTCCATTAGGTGAATAAGAACTGTCTTTTTAGGCAATAGAAGAACCTCTAATGCATATGTATTAGAGGTTAATTAATTAATTAGTTTTACAATAAATTTTTTTCTACCTTGTGAAGACATTCTCACATCCACTCATCATACATTTCTTTCCTAGCATGACTATATAAACGCGCATATAATTGGGTTTGATGTGGACCATTATGTCCCAAAAGAACTTGAATACATTCTAGTGGCATTCCTTTCATTGATAAATGCGCTGCAAATGTATGACGTAACGTATGTGGAGTTAAATGAATTTCCAATTGCTTAGCATATTCATTAAAATCATATTGTATGGTTCGAGTACCTACGGGACCTTTTCTCCAGCTATTCAGAAAGACAAATGGAAGATTATCTTTTCGCATTTGTAAGTACATCTGTAAATATTCAGCGCAGTACCGTGTAAACAATACTATTCTGCCTTTCTTACGCTTTCCTTTCTGGATTATAATCGTTCTCTCAGTCCAACAAATGTCTTCTTTTTTTAAAGCGGCTAATTCACTTATTCTCATACCAGTTGCGTATAGTAATTCTATAATTGCTCTTTCTTGAACTCTTTCGAACGTTTTTTCTTTTATCAATTCTCTTAACTGGATTAACTGATCATGTTGTAAATAATATGGAAGTTTTTCCTCTACTGATGGAAAAGGGACTGATGCGGCTGGATTATGATTAATAATCCCCTCTTCTACACAATACTTATAAAATAATTTCAATCCAGCCAATTTATTTTTTATAGAAGATGATTTATAACCATTTTCAAGAAGATAGAGAAGCCAATTTCTAATATCACGTGTAGTAATGTCTTGAAACTGTTTCTCACAGTATGTTAGCAGTTGTATAACTGACTTCTGATATAGATTGATAGTCTTTATATCCAACCGAAAACTATATTCTTTTCCAAATTTTTCTAAACACTGTTCTGAAGATATCATAATCGTCCCTACCTTACCCCATATACTTTCGATAAAGAGAAACAATCTCTCTTTTTGGAAGTCGTGCATAAATCAATGTAGACGCTACTTGACTGTGTCCCAGTTCATCTCCAATAAACGATAATTCTGCTCCCTTTGCTAATAATTCAGTTGCAAAAGTATGTCGGAATCGATGTGGATGCAATCTCTTTGATAGTGCAGCCAGCTCTCCGATTTCATATATAATTACCTGAATCCTTCGAATACCTAAACGTTTTCCTGTCGTTGTCACAAAAAGTGCTCCTGATTTGATTTTACGTTTAGTCAAATATCGCTCAAACAGAACGGCACATTTATCTGTAAAATGAACATGTCGAATTTTTTTCCCTTTTCCGACTACACAAGCTGTACGATTTTCAAGATCAACATCTTCCCAGTTTAGATTATTTACCTCTCCAACCCGACAACCAGAAACAAGCATAAATTCAACTAATAATTGATTTCTAATTGAGACATTCTCAATTTGTAAACGAGTTTTGGCAATATCATCTTTCTCTAAATATTTGGGAATAGGATGAGGTAATCGAGGATACCATCGACTTTTCATAGGAGACTTTGAAATATGCTCCTCAATTACACAAAAATTGTAAAAAGAAGAAAGAACAGCTAATCGGGAGTGGAGCGTTGCTTCCTTTACATGTGACTGATGTTCGAGAAACCATTGCAGAATTGTTTCGGACGTAAGTGATGAATAATCTTCTTTAATATCACCAAAAAATCTTTCTAAAAAATAACGATAATGGGTTATCGTACCATCACTTCTATTTTCTAATTTTAAACTTAGTAAAAATTCATTGATAACTTCTTGGTTCGCTTGATTTGGTAAAGTTTTTTTCAATTCCCAGTACTTTTCCATGGTTATTCTCCTCTTTAATTAAAGTTGGTAACGATCATACTGTTTTTTGCGGGCATGTTCCATTAATCGCGTGTAGATTCGTGTACTATTAATATTGACGTGACCGAGTAATTCTTGAATATAACTTTGTGGCATATTTTTTTCTGCTAAGTGTGCAGCAAATGTATGACGCATGGTATGTGGAACAACTTTAAACCCTAACGTCTTCGAAAACTCTTTAAAACTTAATTGCACCGTTGTTCGATTTAATTTTCCTCCACGTTGATTACAAAACAGATACTCACTTTCAACTCCACGAAAATGGAGATATGTTTTTAGACGTACTGAACATTCATGTGTAAATAGTACAAAGCGTTCTTTGGTCCCTTTCCCTTTTCGTATCCAAATTTGTCTTGTTTCCCATTTTATATCTTCTAACCTGATATTTAATAATTCACTGATTCGTACACCAGTTGTATATAAGGCTTCCACTATCGCCCTGTACATTTGATTATTTCTTGTTAATTCTTGAAGAAGTGCAACTTGTCGCCTACTTAAATAATATGGAAGTGAATCATCTATATTAGGCGTTTTTATAGTAAGAGTTGGATCCTTTTTTACGATATTTTCCTCTATACAATACTGATAAAATGATTTTAAAGCAGATAGTTTTAGGTGAAGTGAGCGTGACTTTAACCCTTTTTCTTCCATTGAAGCAAGCCAAGAGCGTATATCTATTGGTTTTATTTCATCAATTTTTTTTTTACTAAACTCAAAGAATTGTTTGAGGGATATTTTGTAACTCCGAGACGTTTCGGAACTAAATCTATTTTGATTATCTTTAAAGAAAGACTGTTGAGCATCATTACTCATTCATATCTACCCCATTCTATTTTGGTAAGCCATTATCTTGTCTTCAGTTATAATTCGTGCATAGATTCGTGTCGTGTTCAAATCGCTATGCCCTAGTTCATCAGCAATAAATTCAAGTGATGCTCCTCTTGCCAATAAGTTTGTTGCAAATGTGTGACGACAACAGTGAGGATACAATGACTGTTTTAGACCTGCTTTCTTTCCAATTTTTCTAGTAATCTCATAGACTCCTCCAGAAGAAAGTCGGTTACCAAATTTATTAATAAATAATGCATCCTTTCCCTCACAAGACCTTTCTTTTAAATACTCTTTTAATACAAGTGCACACTCTTCTGAGAAATGAACATTTCGAATCTTCTTCCCTTTTCCCTTCACTTCGGCAGTCCTCTTTTCAAGATCAACATCATCAATTGTTAATTTTGAAACTTCCGATTTACGACTTCCAGAGGTAAAGAGAAATAAAATTAATGCTCGATCACGATGAGATAACTCTTCAGCAGCTAGCTTAACACTTGCATATTCCTGTTCATTTAAAAAACGCGGTAAGGATTTAGGTATTTTGGGTCTCCAACGTTTTTTGATAAGATTTTTTTCAATATATTCTTCTGCAACACAGAAATTAAAAAATGAAGACAATGTAGAGAGGTAAAGTTTAATTGAAGTAAGCTTTTTTCCTTCAGTAGTTCGGTTAAAATAGTGTATAACTTCAGATGATGTTAATCGTTTTAATGAAATACTACAAATACAGCAATCACTGAAGAACCTCTCTAATATGGATCGATATTTAACAATTGTTGACTCTGCTTTATTCTCAAGTTTTAAACTTAATAAGTATTCATTTAAAATTGCACTAGTTTTTGAAGGAATAAAATTGTTATTAATTTGCCAATAATTTTCTTTTACTTGCATTCTATTAACCTCATTTCTATCATTTTTTTAAATTTGAAAATTTGATAGTTACCATTGTTAACTGAAGTCCACGTTTTAAACATAAATATTTCAATTAGTTTCGATTAGTTTCAATTAATTTAAAATAAATTAAAGCAATCCACCCTAAGTAAAATAGTTTCTTCTATTATATATACCAATTTTTATGACTTATATTTGCAGTTGAATTTGCAAGTGTATTTTTTTCAATTACTTTCAAATAAATTAATATAATTGAATTAAATTAAAATAAATTTCAAAGTTATCCAGTTTTCCTATATATTTAAGGCTTTTTAAATTAAATACTCAAATTAAAAAGCCGAGGATTACTCCACGGCTTCATCTTTTACATATCATATTTATTATTAAGTAATGCGACTAAATTATTTCTATTAACCAATTTCACTTCGACTTTCATCGCTAATTGAACAGCGCTTCTTGTATAATCTGAAGTAGTTATAACATATGCTTCATTACATTCATAAAACTGCATACCTGTATTTACTTCTTGGATAGCTTTATTCCCTACATTATTTGTTACTGAATATCTTTTTGCTTGAATTGCAATTTTCCTACCATCTTTGTATAGAATTAAATCTACTCCTTGATCACCTGAACCAGGAGTAACAACACTTTTGAATCCTCTTTTATCAAAGAGACTTTTTAGGAAATGTTCAAACTCTATTCCAGTCATTAAGTCGATTTGTTCAATTGAAATGTTTTCTTTTATAAGTTTTGTTCTTTTATTTGCTTCAACATTTATTCTCAATTCGTTAATTATTTCATTTAAAGCAACTTTTACATAAGAAATCTTAATATTATCAAAACCATACTCTTCTTCCAATTCAGTTCTAATTCTTTTTATTTCTGAATCTCGTACATCTTTAATCGTAAAATGATCACCTTTGTAAAATTGCAAGGAATCTATTTGTTTTATAACCGGTTTTGCATTTTTTAATTTTCCAATTACTAATCGATATTTTCTATAAAGTAACATACCCTTAACAACGATAAAAATTAGTAAAGATATAACTAATGACTGATAAATAATTTCCTTGTTCATCTTGAACTCCTTTTAAAGATTACATTACTTTTTGTACTAATTTTGTTCGATTCGAAGTATCTTACTCCTTTGTATAAAGCTAATCAAATCTCACTTAACTTTTTTTCATTTTTATTATTCTGCTCGTTAATATAATCAAGCTCATTCTTCGCCCTTGTATTATTAGGATCAATTGACAAAATTTGTTCCAGGCATTCGAAAGCTTTTTCAATTGAATTTTCTTTCATGAACATTATATATTCATTTTCCAAGTACTTTATTGTGTTAATACCTGCTATTTCAAAATGGTAATTTGCATTTTCGTATTCTTTTAAATCAATATATACAGCACCAATACCAGTATGTGCTACCATATCCGACTCGTTTAATTCGAGAGCTGATTTATAATATTTCAATGCATTATCATAATCCGTAATATCTCTATAAATCCCACCTAAGCCGTTTAGAGCATGTTTATTTTCCTGTATCTTTAATGATTTTTCATATTGGATAATTCCCTCTGAATGCATTTGTAACTTTCTATATATCCCACCTAATTGAGCAAGAGAGTATCTATTGTTAGGTTGAAGTTCTAATGCTCGTACAAGAACACTTTTAGCCTTGTTATACGCCTTTAATTCTTTATATAAACTTGCGATACTATTTAAAGTTCTATTATCAGTTATATTCTCTAAGTGATGTCCATTTTGAAGCTTATTAATTCCCATTAACTTTTTAGTAATATAAGGAAATTCATACCCACACTTAGACATTTCATCAAGCCACTCAATAGCCTTATTGATATCATTGTGATCAATGTGAGCTGATACTATAATACTTGAGATTTCTTTAACATCTACTCTTATTTTTATTTTTGATGTTAATAATTCAGTAAGTTTCCATCCATTCTCAATAATTTTATTATAGTTTTCTGGAGTTTTGTTAAGGATAATCACTTCATTAGCAAGTGCATCTATAGCATCTACGGAAGGAATATTTTTTAAATCTTGGTTCGTTAGAAAATCAATCAAAGCCTGTTCATCTCGTAAAAATTCATTTGGAGTTTTGTTTATGCTAATGACATCATTTGCATGCCCATTAACAGGTTGAATATTTTTTATATTCTGGTACGGTAGATTAGCAATCTTATATCTTTCATCTAATGATTTTTTTTCTTTTTGAATTTCTTTTCTTATTTCGTTTTTTTTCTTTTTTTCTTCAACAAAATATAGTTTTTCTCTTTTTCCACTTTCTTCTTCGGTTAGACCTTCGTAAAATTCAAAAGTAAAATGATATCCTTTAAAGAGACGTTCCTTCTTTATAACTCGTGCATATCCTTCTTTTCTTACATTTGAGGGTGTTGAACCTAAGTATCCATTATTGCGGTAGAACTCGATTCTCTTCATCTTGTCATTGTATCGAACTTCCACATAATGCCCCTCTTTTGTGAGGTATTTAGCAACTCCATCTTGTCCATCTTTATTTGCATTTACCATAGTTTCTTGCATTTCTTATACCCCATTCTTTAGTAAATATATTATTAAGTTTCTCTTTACATAAAAATAAGTACATCTATCGTTATCCTATCTCTTTAAATAGTTATTTGTTTAATTACTAATATTCTTCTCCAATTTAATTATCTCCTTTATCCACATAACTGTCTGTTTCTTCAATAAAAAAAGAGTCACATCAGCGACTCATCTTGTTCAACTAACGCGCTCGTCGTTAGCTGCCATATTGTTCAATCAGAAAAATGAGCAACCGAACCCCCTTTATGATCTTCATATATTGAATGCATTAGTTCAATATGTATATATAGAATGTTTTTAACAACAAGGATAGGTGTACTTTTTGATCATTTACTTTTAAATACGATTATTTTGATATTCCTCCAAAAACATATTGCCTTCTAATTCAATAATATAATTTAAAATTCATGATTATAGCCTTTCTCTTGTCCAAATTGCTTCAATACTATTAATTAGAAATACTCATGAATTTTAAAGTGTTTCTTATTTAAATATAAAACGGCCTATAAAAATTGGAAAAAACTTCCGATAAATTAAAAGGTTACTATTTTTCTAATTTTTTTATTTTATATTAAAGGAAGGTGTAAAAGTGAAGAATTTTATTAACATAGTAGGTTTTACTTTTTTATTAGTCATTATTACTTACTGTCATCCAATAAATAAGATCTATGCAGAAGTCGTTGAACAAAAGAGTTTGTTAAATAATGCAAAGAATTCTTCTAAATTAACTTACAAGACAGCTTCAAGTAAATTTGTCAAAGCTACTAGAAATTTAAATGATACAGTAGATTTAAGTGGGTATTCAAAGAATCAGAAAGTAATAAAAAATTTCACAAATACATTACTTAAAGCACATCCTGAACTCCCTTATGTTAAAGTCAAATCAATAAAAAATGGTCTTGTTACATTAAGCTATACAATGGATAAAAACTTAATTCGTTCCAGTTATTTATTATCCGATAATGAAAAAATAAAGCGTGCACAAAAAGATATTGTTACGACTATCCAAAATGGTACTCAAACTTGTAATTTATTTTACTTAGCTGGTACTAAATTGTTAGGTAATCACATTAAAACAATTCTATGGAATCCGATTAAACAATATGACATACTTATCAAGGATTATAATGAAAATAATAATGTGATTAAATTTACATATTATGATGACCCTGCTGTTATTAAAGAAGCATTTACACTTTCATTAGACGAAAAGAAAGAAAAAGTATATCAACTCATTTTAAGTGCTATCAAAAATGTTAATCCGTCAGTAAGAGTTGCTCCATATATGTTAGACAAACCAACGTTAGAAAAAATTTGGTGTGATGTATTAACCGCTCATACTGAATTTAATTATTATGACTACATATCTCGATATTCTTCTGCGGAAATACAATTTAAATATAAGGCAGATGTTACCACTATAAAAAAAGTTGAAAAATTAACTCAAAAAGAGAAAAAGGCTTACGCTATTCAAGAAATCTTAGAAGCTGTTAAAAATCGAAAAAACAACTTAAATATATGGTATGTTCAAAGTAATGAATACGAAGATTATAATGAAATAGCTGAACAAATCTCGGAAATATTTAAGCAAAAACAATATTTTTATGTAAATGTAAGAAATATTGATATATCCGGCGAACTTGAACTTGAATATAATTATTCAAAAGAGGAAGTGTCAACTTATTTAAAAATGTCAGATCAAGAGCTTAAAAAATTAGCGATTGAAAAGATCAGAACATCTATTTTAAATAACGTTAAATTAACTGATTTAAGTTTTTATTCTAAAGATAATACAACAATTATAAAACTAGTAGAAGATGTCAAAGCTTCTAACGTTGACTATTTTAATAGTGATCCATACGAAGCTTATTTTGGAAAAATAGAATTTTATTTTGATAATCCAAATCCTGAGTTTTTAAAATCAAAAACACTTAAAATTCAAAATGCAATGCATCCGATAATAAATGAAGCTAGTAAATTAAACACCAATTTTGATAAAGTAAAATACATTCATGATTATGTCGTAAATTTAGCTCACTACGATTATGAAAATTATCTTAATGATACTGTTCCCATGGATTCTTATTCACCATATGGGATATTAATTAATAAAACAGGTGTTTGCAATGGTTATGCATTGACTATGTATTTTTTATTAAATTATTCTGGTGTTAAAACTGAATATGTATCCGGGGTAGTAAATGGTAATGGCCATGCATGGAATTTGGTTAATTTAGATGGTGAGTACTACTATTTAGATGCTACTTGGGACGACCCCCCAAGAGAATATTATGGAAAAGACGTGCTAAGTTATGATTACTTTTTAGTGCCTGGTGAAGTATTAGCAAGAGATCACGAATGGAATATGTCTGATTATCCAAGTGCAACAAGTACGAAATATAATTATCTATATAGTAGATAACAAGTGAAAATGTTAAAAAGCAAAGAACAAGATGGATTGAATCATTATCCATTTTGACTTTGCTTTTTCTTTTGTTCATAGTACCTAAGTTTTTCTATCCATATTCGTAGAATGAAGGCTTCTGAAAATTGAGAGTTTAGGTATCTATGCCTCGATAAGTTAAAACATGAGTGAAGCATTTATGTCAGACCTACTTTGGTAAGTGTATATTCTTTCATCCCCTGTACCGACTTCAATTGCTCTGTATTCCCTTCGACAGTAATGAATTTGTTTTGTTTAACAAACCAATAAAATTTTGACATGAGCTAAACACTACTAATGCCCTCACTGTTCAAGTCTTGCATACTTTAGATTATGCAGCTGGGCAAATCAAAAAGAGATGCCTACGCAACTCGAAAACTATTCAACTAACGCTCTCATTAGTTGAATAAGAATTTGAGATGCTTTAGTAACTCCTAATTTTTAATTAGCTATTGATATCATTCCCACAAAAATACTTTACCAAGATGCTGCAAGCTACTTAAAATCAATATAATAAACATGATTTATAGTGGGAAAATTTTTACCAATAAAAAAAGCCCCGCCATTATTATTGGTTGAGCTTTTTTATAGGATTCAAAACGGTTGTAAATCTTTTAAATTTGGATATTGTGTACGAGATAATAACTCTTTTACTTCATCTGTTTTCCAATAAGTAATAGCTTCATTTGATTCATGACTATATTTTACAACTATCACGGAATCATATGTTGCTAAATGAACAACTTCAAGTATTATGTGTCTATCTGTTGGTCCAAAACCTTTTACACGATACTCGAAAGGTGCACCCAACTTAGGAATTGTAGTGCATGAAAAGAAGCTTCTTAATTCATTTACTGCAAATTCATCGTAAGTGTAGTTAATGTAGTTTAATAAATCAAGTTGATTTCTCAAATATTCTCCTCCTTTAAATAAAAACCCTTATCAATTATGTACTTATTCTTAAAATTTAAACAATAAAAAATATGTGATTTTTTTAAATTTTCCTTTATCCATGCGAATATCCAGTTATCTTAAAACTGTTTAATATCTTCTATGACATTTAGGCTATATTTGATTGAATCTTCTCTTCTCTCAGTCCTATTCAATATCGAAATCTATCAGTCAATTTTTAAATGCAAGTCTCGTACATTCAATCTTAAAATAATCACACTCATAGCACACGTACCATAACAACTTAGAACCCTATAACAGTTACTAGTGATATTATTAATGAATCCTCTAATCCAACAAATTGTAATAATACGAGAAATCCACCTAAAAAAACTAAATATGGAGACGCATTCACGTCTCCTTATTTTATAAGCCGATCCTAACCCATTATTTTTATAGCTCTTCTAACAACTCTTATTTTTCGCGTTTTAAAGAACTTCTTCTTTTAAATAAGCCTTAAAATCAGAATAGATTTTTTCAAGAGCATTTTTCTGATATTGGTACACTTGTCCCTCTTCATCAAGAACAATTAACAACCCTTCTGTAGCTAAATTTTCAATAACAATATAATTATCTAATTGATTATTAGCTAATACGCGCTCTTTTTTGGTTAATTCTACTACATTTAAGTAGCCATCAACACCTAGTGCTGCAATTTCATGGCCACCTGATGCGAGGGCTCCATATTGCAGTAATAGCTCCTTATAATCGGAAGGCATATTAAATGCTAATTCCATTTCAGCCTGTTCAACTGCTTGAATATCCACTCCTCCTGTAAAAAGAACTTTCTTGTTTTCAAATATTGTTTTTAAATTCATCATATACCTCCAGCTACTTAATTTGTTCAGCACGCGCCTTCCAATGCGCTTCTTTTTCTAAGTTAAACAGGGGACGATTGATTTCACTTTCCTTATTAACATCGTGTAACACTAAGTAATTACCTTCTCCACGATGTTCAGTCCATTTTAATTCCGCTAAAGGAGAATCCATTTCCTGTCCTATATGATGTAATTCAATTGGTTGACCGTCCAGTAAAGGAGCATAGCCTTCTTCCATGCGTTCTAAATTGGTTCTCCCAAATTGATCTTTCACTTCATAATTAATGTCAGTTCGGATTAATGCTTCACGACTATTGACAGTTGCTTCTTTTAATTTAGCTTTATTATAAATATTGATTTCTTCTGGGCTAGCATCTTTTAAAACCTCATCTAAAGGTTTAAATCTTTTCCCTTCGTTGAGAACTACTTCCTTTGACTCAAGTGTAACAGCTTCCTTTTTTTCAGCTACTTCTTCTGTGCCTTCTTTAACCGCTTTCTTAGCTATCGCTTCGACACCTTCATGAAATGTTTTTTCTGCAACAGCTTCATTTCCTTCCTTAATTGCCTTTTTAGCAACAGCCTCTGTTCCTGCTCTCACAACTGTTTTCACCGCAGTTTTTCCAGCTTCTGTTCCTGCCTTCACACCAACAGCTGCGCCAGTTGCTAATCCAGCAGTCGCAACAGTTACACCTATCAATGCTACATCAATACCAGCCGCTATAGCAAAAGCTTTCCAATCTCCTTCGCGGACTGCATTGTATTCAGAAACACCAGGAACCATTTCCGCCACAAACTTCGTTGTATCTCCGAACTTTCCATCCTTAGGAGCAATTTTAGACACATAATTCTTATGGTAATTTCCCATAGATTTATGTGCTACTTCTCCAACATTTTTAACGCCCTCGCAAACAGCGTCAAGAGATTTGCCAAAATCAATTTCCATCATCCGCTTCCTCCATCGTTAACACAATACAAATTTCATCAATTTCTTCTATTATAAGTCCTTTAGTTTTCTTTTGAATGAATGCTCTTAATGTATCTGGATTGTCTGACTCAACAAAGCCAGCAAATGTCGTTTTGGGCAATCTAATAATGTCGAATAACAGATTTCGTAGGATAGGGATTGAGCTTACATTCCAGATAATATGCCCTTGATGGTTCGTATAAGTTGCAATTATTTTCCTCAAAAATTTTCTATTTCCACGAGAAACTTCTAAACTATTCAAAGCACTAATAAGTTCGTCCTGTTTGATTTGGTCATGTGGCAACCAAGGTTCCATGATAGCTTTAATTATTTCCGTTCGAGACTGACGAATCGGTTTGATTACAGTAGGATTCTCATTGATATATGGAGTCTCTATGACATTAGCTTTATCAACCATGGTCAGTACTGGACTGATCCAGTCATTTTGATAAACGACAGCCACCCCACTGGGTAATTTAGCAATTTCATTGACTTGATCAGGCGTTAATCCCATAGAGCGTCCTACTGCTTCACGGTCGTTTGCTTCAGGTGTACGCAAAACAATCTTGGTATTCGTATTCTTAATTGCAGCGATATCTACTGATGAAGGTGATTGGTCAACAATGATGAAACCTTCACCATAAGTACGAATCTCTGCAATAGTGTTAGTCAACATCTCAACTGACTTACCAATTAAATCAGATTCTCCACCAGCTGATGTGTTCTTCAAAAGATTATGCGCTTCTTCAAGTACAGTAACGTGTTTAAGCCCAACATTATTTTCTGACTTCTGATCAACCCTATATTCATTCAAAATATAAACCATAAGCCCCATGATGAGCGCCTTAGTTTCACTAGATTTAACACGGCTAATATCTAAGATACAATTCTCATCAAAAAGTTTTTCGTATGGGGTTTGTTCATTTGTAAAGATGAATTTGTTCAATCCAACTGTAAGAGACTTGACTCGAGTAGTTAAGGCGCCGGTGTAGTTTCCTTTTACCTCAGCAGAATAGTCAGTTTCATCTATTAATTTTTCAAGTTGTACCGCAAGAATTTCAAAGTCAGGGTATTCGACTTCTTCAACTTCAAAAGTTGAAGAGCCCAAATCCCAACCAACTTCTTCATATGATTTCAAAATTGCTTCTTTGAAAAACGCTGGCATTGCATCATACATTGGCCAACATACACTGAATAATTCAACTAAACCATCTACGTGTTCAAGTACATGAATTGATTCCGGAAACTTGAATGGGTTTAAGTTAATCAATGGTGCGATATTTGGATTTGTTGAGTAAACATTTACATCATCCCAATTTCCAAATACATCCTTATATTCCCCTTTCGCTGGTTCAATAACTAGGAATGGAATTTCGTCTTGGTGTAATTCATTGAGCAATTGATAAACAGTGTTACTCTTACCCGATCCAGTTGATCCAGTAATTAAGGTATGCATATTCAAACTCTTATTATCAAGTTCAACTGTTTTGTCAGTGATTTGGCCTAGATCAAACACTTTACCTAACGTGATGCGTTCTTTTGGATTATCACTAGATTTCTTCGGGAACAATTGATACGAATTAACCTCTTTACCAAATTCAGCGTGTTCAATTACAGGCATACCAGGCACTGTATTTCGAGGCAGGCCCAAGTGAAGTCCAAGTTCTTTACCACTAACAGCTGTTGACGCATTGGTGAACACATTCCCACCATATACAAACTGTGGATGAACAAATCGTGACAAGTATTGAGTCAAGTCCCCAAAATTATTGAAGTTACTGCGCCAAGAGTTGATAGCAGACACTTCACGACCAGAGTTTTCACCGTTCATTAACGATCGATAGTTGCTTGCAGCAATCTCGGCAGCAGACATATCATCGGAAATAAAGTATCCCGCAACATTCCACATCCCATAACTATCAAACTCATTTGTTCTTTTAAGCTGACTATCGATAAGTTGTAGCATATCCGTGATTGCTTTATTCTCTACCGTCTTTGTAACCGAACTTGAAGATGATTCAGTAACTTGAGCATTTGGTGCAAGTGATTGGAATAGTCCACCTAATGTTCCACCAATTTGACCACCAAGCATAATTCCTACTGGGTTAGCAATGGCAATACCAACTACTGCACCAATGACTCCCGAAGTCGTTCCAGCAATCATTGCCGCCTTTTGTTTACCATTCATCTCAGAGAATGATTTGCTCTTTGACTCAGAATTTGAAATACTGTCATTTAACTGTACTTTTTGTAATGGAGATAATTCCGTATAAAGTCTTTGATAGCTTTTTCTCACCCTTTGAATTTCATCAGAAGATGAATTCTGAGCAACAATTATCCCTGTAAATTGACGACCGTGCATCGCTAGAGCAAGCTTTTCTAACCCTTGAACAAACTGTTCATTTCCTTGTTCCTTATCCTTTTTATTGTTACCGACGACACTAACTGAAGCTACATTATGTTGCTTAGCTATTGTAGTTGATAATGCTGCAATTTTAGAACGATCTTCATTTTCGATTTTCACACCAGGAAAATGCCCCACAAGTGTATTTTTTAAGGTATCTCCTAATGTTACTGTCGAGCGATTATCGCCATTAGACCGAACTCCTAGATAAAAATCAGTTTGCTTACCATTAGAGTCAATCACCACGAACACTGATGATTTATAGGTTTGAAGCGTATTAAAAACTGTCGTAAATTTATCGGTTACTGGCTCACCTTTTTGATAAACCATCTCTGTGATTTTATATAGACGAACATTATTAATGAGATCTTCTTCAAGCGCTGGCAATCCCAAATTCTCAAATGGGGCAATCTCCATCTCTGTCAAACGAGAAAGTTCTCTACGACGAATCGTTTCATCAATGATATCTAACTTGACATCTAGCTGTTCTGCTGGAGATAAATTCTGGTAAACAAGTTCTCCACCTTGTGTTTGCATTAATTCATTATTTATCATCAACTTATCCTCTCTCAATTATTTTCAATTGATCGTCAAAATTCACCAACCAATCATTATCTTTCTGTAATTTACGTTCGTCATCAGAGAGTCGATCCAATGTCTCTTCTTTTTGTGATGTCTTTTCAATAATTAATTTTTCAAGGTGTTCATGATAATCTTTAGAAACATCATCATAGAATGTTTTCAAGGCATCTGAAACTGCGTCAATAATTTCTTCTGCTTTAGGAATAGTAATTTCACTAGCTTTATCACGCCACTTACTAATCGAATAAGTAATTTCAGGCACTAACGGTCTTGGTTCCACTCGTTTATCAAACAATTTCTTTGCCAAACCAAACAAATCTTCTGTTTGTTCTACCATTCGTTGTTCCCTATAAGATAAGAATTCTTTTGTTAAATCATTAATATAATATCTAGAGAAATCAAAAACATTTTTTACCGATGATTTAAAACCATCGTATGCATCTGCAAAACAATATAACGCAGAAAACGATCTGAAAATTTCATCCTTTTCAGATTTGAATATAGCATTCACTTCAGTGATAAAGGTTTCAAAATGGGTAGATAAATCCGCTGAGTATTCTCTTGCGGCATTTGTAGCTTCTAAGTCATTATTATATTTATTTTTCTTTTTTCGCCAGTTTTGAATCTTATCGTAAAGTGTAATTTTTGCCTCAGTTAACGTTGATGAAATTTCCAAAATATCTCTTCTGATGAAGCGTTCATTGACATCCTTTAATTTCTGAATTGACTCTTCCAATGAATCAATTTGTTTGTGAACATCAGCGTTTTGAATTCTTGACTCTTCATTTTCCACTTCAAGAATTTTTGAAAGTGAATCAAACTCTTTCCTAAAGACCTTTATTGACTTCACTACATAGTCTGCAATTGGATAATTATCTAAGAAATTGCTTACCATTTTATCATTCACAGCAGAAACAATTTGATGGCGCGCTATTCCTTTATCCTGAATTATTCGTTCGATTTGCGTCTTATTCAAATCGGGATGGATAAAGAAAAATAGTTGTTTTTTATTAACGTCGTGTCTTGATTGAACAACCTCTAAAAAATTTAGAAATTCTGCTCTGGTTTTTTCATCAATATAAAAAAGAATCGGTGTGTTGGTTAAATCCTTAGGTAACTCATTAACAGTATTTGCATTTTCTAAAGTAAGATCTAAGTCATCAAATACAGCAGTATCTATATTTGGCGCTTGAATTAACAAATATGAAAATGGTTCATCGAATAATTCAGAATTCTCAAATCGAAAACTAGCATTATCAAATTTTCGATTTGACGTTGTGTTCAGCCATGTTAATAAATCATCAATCTCTTTGCTTTTTGTACGTGAATCTTCTAATTCATTCTTAAAGAAAATTCTCACATCAGCAGGGGTTGTTCCGCCGCGAGCTTTTGTTTCGGGCTTGATGCTAACCCCTGAATCTACAAATACTTGTTCCAATTCCTCAAAATCTGCTTTTGTTCCAGAAAAATCTAGATCAAAATTGTAACCATTCATCTCATTATAAAAAACAGCAGGAATTTCTGTAATCCAAGCTTGCAATTTCCCTTCTTGGTATTTCTCTACAAGACTATTTATTTTTGGTTCTTGCCCATTAAATTTAACTTTAGTTTCAAGCAAATATGGGTTATAGCTTAATTCTGCTTTGACCATTACTTTCTCTCCTGACAAAGTATATTCACGTAATGAAGTATTCAAAATGCTTCTAAATTTTTGTTATCTTTTAGTTAAAAATTGGTTACTAAACTAACTTGCTCGTTCAATACAATTATTTCAAATTTAGAAAATGTTAACAATCCTTAATTTAACAAATTGGACCAATTGTTAACATTATTTATTAAAAAAATTTACTGCGCAGTATGAGTCTACTATGCATTAAGAATGATGACTTAATTTTTCAACTAAACTTCCATTTACTTAAATAAAAAAGAGTCATAAATATGACTCATAATCTTCAACTAATGCGCCAGTTAGTTGAAGAAGATTCATTAATAGAAAAATCTCTAATCATAAACTTCTTTCGTCTTCTTCTAACACTCGAATAAAATAATTTAGAACAAACTGTTTATATACCTTCTTTAGATTTTTTGAAAAAAGTGTACCGAATTCTAATGTCTCCCACTCATCATGCGGTTTTTCATCTAATGCTAATAACATAGAAGACAATAATTCATTTTCAAATTGCATTTTTATAATTTCAGTATTTGTAGTTAAGCCTTTAATAAAGTTATAAACCTTTGAATCCCTTCGTAATTCATCAAGCATATCATGGACTTCACAACATAACGCTATCATTGAACCTTGTCTTATAGATTCAACTTCTTCCGAAAAAGAACTCATTCTTTCATCTACGATCTCAGCTAATATATATTTTTCATAATTAATATTTTCAAAATCAATATTGTGTCCAAATCCTCCATAACTTCTAATCATATCTTGGTACATCCAAATAATATTTTTAAGAGTTTCCTTGAGTTCATCAAAATTTTCAGTATGTAATTGGAAAAAGTTGTACATTTTAATTCTCCTTTCAGTTCTTAAACTATCTCTCGTTAGTTGAATAGGTGTGAGCTGAAAACTTTACTTTAAGTCAATTTACTTTCGAGTTACACTAACTTTCTTAATAAGTAATTTATCAAATAAAAACAAGAGGATTCCGACTAAGATTGTTACAGAAATAATGAACCCAAACTTGAAATTTTTAGAACCATTTACAAAATCAAATATTGTAAGTCCATTTGCAATTAAAATAGTTAAAACCAAAATATATCCATAAATTTTCTTTGCCATAAATACTCCTCTATTAAAAAATAAGACTTTTCATACGATTCAAGATAATGAACTAACGCTCTCGTTAGTTGTTGTTTAATATTCTTCTCCTATTTTTTAAATCCCAATTACCAATTTG
Source organism: Bacillus sp. JJ664 (assembly GCF_036962205.1). Classification (NCBI taxonomy): domain Bacteria; kingdom Bacillati; phylum Bacillota; class Bacilli; order Caryophanales; family Bacillaceae; genus Bacillus; species Bacillus sp. JJ664. The sequence goes on from NZ_JBALMS010000059.1 coordinate 24,695, forward strand.
ATCTAATTCTATTCCCCTATTTTTTATTAATCATTTTATATATCGACAGCTATTATCTAAATCGTTTAAAGAAAGCTTAATTTGTAATATAAAAAGTAATAACCAGTCAATTGACTGGTTATTTGCATGACACTGAAAGAATCCTATTAATCCCACAATCTTTTATTAGTTAGTATTTAATAAAGATAATTTTATTATGATAATTGATATACTTTTCATCAATTCTGTGTTTTAGAACTAATTTTGTATTATGAATTGGATTAGATGGGTTAACGTGTTTTATTGTTAAGTCAGACAAATCGATAGTGATGGCTCCATTATCAAACATTGCATGATCAATATGACATAACACTACCATATTTTCTTTTATATCTGGACCATTGTGTTCTCCACCTAACGGTTGTATATGATGAACTTCTGTAGCAAATTCGTTGTAAGCAATTTCTACCCTTCTACCACATAACTGACAGGTATGATTATATAATTTTTTGAGTTGGGCAACTAACTTATGATCACGAATCGTTGTTTTAACTGATCTGGTTACTTTAACTGGATTTTCATTACCCGTTTTTATAGAAATAGATTTAGATTTTTTAACTTTATAATGTTGAGTCTTTTCTAATACTCTTGGTCTCATAGAACCGATTGGCTCCCTTTTGATATCTTGTTCAGGTAACTTAGTTGGTAATGTTTCATTAACTATACTATGTTGTTTAATTAAAAAATCGACTCTTTCTACGTGTTCTGTATTTTCAACTTCTTTTTTATCTATGGTTTTATTAGATTCTTCATTCTTTAATTCAAAATCAAAGTCTAAATCACTTTTAGACTGTTCAACTGGTAATTCATAAGGAACTTCTAGATACTTATTTTCTCTATTGTTATCTAGCTTTATTCTTTGGTTGTTTTTATTGTTCCGTTCGTTACCTTTTACTTCTAAGATTGGTTTGTTACTTAGAGTTTGAGCGTTCTTGGATATTCCGAGTTTATTAAAATCAATCGTTTCACATGGTATATGCAAATAGTTTTTCTCTTTATAATTATAAATTGGGTATGAATTTTTAAACTTTAAGGGATTCTCACTATATGCTTTCAATATTCTACTTATATATGAATCACTTATTGTAGTTAATTTTAATTTTTTTGAACTGTCTAATTCAAATTTAACACCTGTAAAAAGTATATCTTCTACGATATATCTATTATGATTCTCAAGAAATCCCCTAATTTGTATTTCCAATAGTTTATCCCAAATAGGAATTACAAGTATTTCTTGTCCTTTAATAGTTCTTGTTCTATAATAACCTCCTACTATTTCTGGATTATTTGTATATAATATATTAATTGCTTCCATCACGTCTAAAGTGGTAGCACTTTTTACATTCAAATTATGTGGAATATATTCAAAAAGTACATTCTTATATTGATATTCCATTTGGTTATCCCCTAATTTCACTCTAATTTATTATTTATTATATCATTCAAAGACAAATTATTATTGTTAACCTAAATAAAAAAAGCATTGGAAGTTTGTATATCCAATGCCATTTTTCACTTAAATGGTACAACGAAATAAATCTCAGTGTTTGAGTGGTTTTGTAAGTTTTTTATATACAATACTCTTAATGAATTTGAAACATTTATAGAATTTTACCCTTTGGTAGAATAGAAAAATTTTATCCTTAAAATTCAAAAGTTAACTGACCTTTTTCAACTTTATATAATTGTTTTAATTTAAATTCCCTATATGCTTTGAGGAATCTTTCCAGTGCCAGCTGCGGTTCATGTTCCCTATAATCTATTACCATAAAGAAATAACCTAATCTTTCTGCATATTCTTTTTTATTTCTATCATTTTCTTGTTCTTTTCTAAAACCAGCTTCTGTTCTATGAAAGTGTTCATGGAATTCAAAATGTTGTATACCATGCACTTCGATTATTAAATTTTGAGATGGAATAATAATATCGTATTGAAACCTTTTTCTTGGTAGACATTCTCTTGATTCGTGATTAATCTTATTTTTTTCTAGAAAATCACAAATAATATCCTCACCATTAGAACGTTGGCATTTAGAACATTTCTTACCACTTTTATAATGTCCTGGAGTAATCCAATGAGGTGGATGACCACACTTAAAATCGATTGCTATTTTCTCAAAATTACCTTTGTAATCACCTTTAACCCATTCGTGACCATTGTTTTTAATAGTTTTAATCAGTTTCAATCTAGCTTTTTCGCTTCTGTCTTTATTCATTTGATTAGTTTTTTCTCTTCCACATATAGGACATCCTCTACCATGTTTTTTGTACAAATTTGGAGAAATCCAATGAATCGGATGACCACATTTAAAATCAATACCAATCTTCTCAAAATTCCCTTTGTAATCACCTTCAACCCATTCATGACCATTTCTTTTAAGCATTTCAATTAAATCCAATTTAGCTTGTATTGAACAATGACCACTACATTTAGGACACCTATTCCCCATTTTATAGTTATCTGCTGTAGTCCAATGAGGTGGATGACCACATTTAAAATCAATTGCAATTCGTGATTTTTTGCCTTTATATTCACCTTCAACCCATTCGTGACCGTTCTCTTCTAACATCGACATAAGTTCTAATTCAGATTTTTTTGATTTTTTAATACCTCTGACTCCATCATAACACTTTGGACAACCTCTACCTCTGATGTAATCTGATCTTTTAATCCAATGGGGACTATGTCCACACTTGTAATCTATATTTAATTTAGTTCCTGCATTTACATATTCATTTAATAGTTCGTGATTACGTTCTTTGACAAGTTTTACTATTCTTTCCTTAGCTTGTATTGGGCATGAGCCTGCACACTTTGGACAGCCATGCCCTTGTGTGTAACTATTAGGAACAATTGAATGAGCAATGTGACCACAATTGAAATCAATTAATACTTTTTCTTTACTATTCTTATATGTACTTTTTAGAATATGATTTTTTTCTTCTAACATATCCGCTAATTTATCCAAACTGTTTTTAATTTGCGGGTGAAATTCTCCGGTTTTTTTATATAACAAACACTTCTCATCTAATTGAATTCCCCTGTATTCCATATTGAAATTCCCCATTTCAGCCATTTGTTAACTTGGTTGCAAGTAACCATTAAATTAAAACCTATCTACAAGCATTCAAGATCCCTACAGTCGTTCAAATTGTCAATTTAATGTGTTTAATAAAGTTAGAATATCATTATTCATTGCTACTCCCCCTTTAAAAACATTAATACCATCGTTTATATTAATAATTTTATTTTAAAAATCATCTCTTATTCCACTATACTGCCAGTTAGTTTAAGTGAGATGTTTCACAAATAGATTTTTATTTTTACATACTCTTGAATAATTAAATGCTGATAACCCATACTTTTGTTTAAATGTGCTTCTTTAACTGATATGCTTTCTACAATAACTAATACCTTTAACCGGCATACTCTATAATCAAACCACTTTTTTATAAGTTAATAAGTTACAATTCTTTACTTTAACTAGATTAGTATAAGATCTATTAATAAATAAACCAAAATTATTATTTCAGAGAAGAATTAAAATATCTATGCCGAAAAAATATTCGAACTACTAATTAACCATCTGTAGGACAGGTACCACCAGCAAAGTTTGAGTTCATTCTAAACAACCATTTAACCATGTATATATTTCATTATTAATCTTGTTAAACATTCTAATAAATACAAAAAAGCTCTGTTGAGATTTCTCCACAGAGCCTGAGATTGTACTGCTATTGCTGCTGACAAATATAACCGTAAATGAGCGCAATCCCTTCGTTTTATAAAGATGGTTTGCTACAAATAAAGTAAAAGCCGAGGATTATTCCTCGGCTTTTACTCAATGTTTGTATTAGTTTAATGTTACTACGATTGGAGAAGCAACGTTAATAGTGTTTCCATTAACTGCAGCATCTTTGATATCGATTGTTGATTTAGCAACAAGTGTTACTCCATCAGTGAAATCTTGACCTACTAATGCTTTACCGTTGATAGTAACAACAACTTTGTTAGCTGTTGCACCAGCAGTAGTTGCAATTGTAGTTCCTGTAACTTTAACACCTTTAACGTAAAGGTCGAAGTCAGCTGTATCAGCACCACCTAGAACTACATTTTCACTTAAAGTTAATGTTACAACTGATTGTGGATCATCAGCAGTTCCGTTTGCATCTGCATCATTAGTAATGCTTGTTACAGCAACACCAGTTACAGTTGGACGAACGTTTTCATTTAAGTTTAAAGTAGTGTTGTACTCAGTCATTACATTGTTGTTAGCAGCTTTTACGCCAGTTACTTTAACTGTACGTACGCCAGTGAAAGCATTAGAATCTGCAGCTAATTTTAATGTAACTTTGTTACCAGCGATTAATGTCGCTGATTCTACTGTTGCACCAGCAACATAGTAGTTAGCTTTGTTAGTAGCAGTTGAACCTTCTACTGCAACAGCAGCATTAAAGTTAACTGTTAAAGTGTTGTTGTCAACGATTGCAATTGAATCTACAACTGGTTTAGAGCTATCTGAGTCAGTTCCGCGAGTAAATGAAACCGCAGAAGTTGCAGCAGCATTAGCATTTCCAGCAGTATCTGTGAATAAGCCAGCAGTTAAATCAGCAGTGTATCTTGCACCACTTGTTAATGCAGCACCATCATAAGAAACGTCTTTTAATTTTACAGTGAACTGATTTGAAGTTCCAGAAACTGCAGTTACGTTTGCAGATGCAAAAGTAATATCCTTACCAGTTTCAGTTACGAAATCTTTAACGCGAGTTGCGCTTAGAGTTACTGTAGCACCACCTGTGAAAGTAGCATCTTCGCTAGTAGTGAATGTTAATACTTCAAGACCTGAAGCATCTTTAGAAACTACAGCAGAAGTTACTGTTGGTTTTACAGTATCAGAACCGAAGTCAACGATTCTTGAAGTTGCAGCACCAGCTTCACCTGATAAGTCAGCGAATCCAGCACCAATTGCTACTGTTGCGATTCCTGAAATTGGGTTAGCAAATGTTACAGTGTAGCTAGTTTTATCAGTTGTGCTTTGAGCAACTGAAGTAGCAGCAACGCCACCAATTGTTACTGAAGCAGCAGTGAAGTTTTGTACTTCTTCGCTAAATTTAACTGTTACTTTTTTAGCGTTTACTTTAGTAATGCTAGCAACTGTTGGAGCAACTCCATCTTTAGCACCTTTTTGTACTGTTGTTGTTACTGGGTTTGGATTAGCTAAGTTATCAGCGAAATCTAGAACACCTAAGAAAGTAAGATTAATATCTTTACTTGAAGGTACAGATGCATTAGATAAATCTAAAGTAACTGATTTTCCGCTAATACCAGGTACGATACCAGAAACTACTGTACCATCAGCTAATTTAGCAGTGATTGTTCCAAAACTCTTAACTGGCTCAGAGAAGTTCACTTTTACGTGTGAAGCATCTACTTTTTCAACACTTACTAATGTTGGAGCAGCTGAATCAGTGTACTCTACTTTTTGAGCGTAAGCTGGAATAAATGCACCAGTTGTTGTTTTTACTGTGTCTTTTACTAATTCTAATAAGTAAGTACCAGTAAATGTATTTGTTGTCGCAAGATCATTTGTGATAGTTAATGTTTTACCATCTTCACTTAATGAAGCACCATGTACTAAACCTGCTAATGCAGTTCCGTTAGTTTTGAATACTCCAGCTTTTAATTTTCCATTTGTATCAATCACTGTATCAGCATTGATTGCTTTATTGAATTTAACTTCTAATTGTTTAGCGTTAATTGCAGTTACACTAGCAACTTTTGGAGTAGCTAATTCTTCAATTTTAGCTAAAGCGTCAGCTTTCATTTTATCAGCAGCAGTTTTGAACTCAGCTTTTTTAGCTTCAGTTTTTACTTTAGCGATTAAAGCAAGTGCTTGAGCGTAAGCTTGTTCTACTTGTTCTTTAGTAGTTTCAGCAGTTACAGGTACACCAGCAACTGTTTTAAAGAATGCATCAACAGCAGCGATTGCTTTTGCTTCGTTTTCAGCAGCAACGATTACTGTTTGATAGTATTTGTTGATAGCAGCTGATTTCTTAGCTACTTTAGCAGTTAAAGAAGCTTTTAATTTAGCGTCTTTTTTGCCTAATTTAGCAACTTTAGCTAAAGCTGCTTTTTTAACTTTAGCAGAGTTTGAAACGTCCGCTTTAGTTTTTACTGATAATTTGTAGTATCCGTCTACCGCTTTTGAAGCGTCTTGAGCCGGAGTTAATTTTGCAGCAGCTACAGGAGCTACAGCAGATGCTACCATTGCAGCTGTTAAAGCTGTAGTAACGATTTTTTTGTTTTTGTTAAATGCCATTCTAGTGTTCCTCCCTGTGATCTTATGTAGTATTTTACTAGAATAAAAGATGCATTCTCCTACTCTAGGTATTAACTCAAACGTAGGTAAATATCTCTATTCCCTACTGTCAAATTTACATATTTTGTAAGAATTTGACATAATTTACTAAATGGTTAACAACGCTAGTATACAACAATTAAATCGAAATTTGTACAAAAAATTTTAAATATTAGTAATAATTTTACATTACAATCTTTTCAGTTTTGTTACAAACGCTTTGTTGTACACTTAATACATCGTCATTAATAGTCATATTTGTAGTCTTTTTTTAAAGTTTTTTATTAAATTCTAAAAGATAAGACCATTCTCCTACTTTTGTCGAAAAATTTTTGTGAAATCAGTTCCCTTTTTCACTATTTTCGCCGAATTCAAATTTTTTCTAGTTCGAGAAGAGCAGAACTTATGTTACATTAATAGAATAGAAACGATATAGATTACCATCTTAGGAGGGAACATCCTTGATCCAATCATTGCAAAAAATAATTGGCAATCGAAAATTAAAAGAATATGAAAAACTAGTTTCTGATATAAATGCACTTGAATCTTTCTTTGAAGATCAAACTGATGAAGCTTTACGTGAGTTTACTTATACATGGAAACAAAAAATTAATAATAATGAAGCAACGATTCACGATTTGAAAGTCGAAGCATTTGCTTTAGTACGTGAAGCTTCGAAACGAGTACTTGGCATGCGTCACTATGATGTACAGTTAATTGGTGGTCTATCATTATTAGATGGAAACATTTCTGAAATGCCGACTGGTGAAGGAAAAACATTAGTTTCTTCATTACCAGCGTATACTCGCGCACTTGAAGGAAAAGGTGTTCACATTATTACTGTCAATGAATATTTAGCTCGTCGTGATTCTGAGCAAATTGGCCAAATTCATGAATTTTTAGGACTAACTGTTGGATTAAATATTCCAGACCTTTCAATAGAAGAAAAAAAATCTGCATATAACGCTGATATTACATATGGTATCGGTACCGAATTTGGATTTGACTATTTACGTGACAATATGGTGAGTTCACCTGAGGAACAAGTACAACGTCCATTCAATTATGCAATCATTGATGAAATTGATTCTGTATTAATAGATGAAGCAAAAACACCATTAATCATTGCTGGTAAAAAATCAGCACAATCACATTTATATTTACTATGTGCAAGATTTATTCGTACTTTTAAAAGAGAAACGGATTATTTATATGATGAAGAGTCAAAAGCGATTGCTTTAACAGAGGATGGTATTTCAAAAGTAGAAAGAGCCTTCTCAATTGATAACTTATATGACTTAGAACATATGACTCTTTTCCATTATGTTCATAACGCTTTACGTGCTGAAGTATTGTTTGAACGCGATGTTGACTATATCGTTCGTGACGGAGAAATTCAATTAATCGACTTATTCACTGGTCGTATCATGGAAGGCCGTTCGCTAAGCAATGGATTACACCAAGCGATTGAAGCAAAAGAAGGATTAGAATCAACAGAAGAAAACCACACAGTTGCTTCTGTAACAATTCAAAATTACTTCCGTATGTACCCTATCCTTTCTGGAATGACTGGAACTGGTAAAACAGAAGCGAAAGAATTCTTACAAGTTTATAATATGGAAGTTATTCAAATTCCAACAAATCGTCCGGTTATTCGTATCGATCATGAAGATGCAATTTTTGCGAAAACAGAGCAAAAGCTGAAAGCCGTTATTACAGATGTGAAAACGCGTCATTCAAAAGGACAACCAATATTAATTGGAACAACATCTATTCGCCAATCTGAGATTGTTGCTGAGTTATTAGAAAAGGAAAGCATCTCATTCCAATTACTAAATGCTAAGCATGTTGAAAAAGAAGCAGAAATGATTGCACTGGCTGGCCAAAAAGGAATGATTACCATTTCTACAAACATGGCTGGTCGTGGTACAGATATTTCACTTGGTGAAGGTGTACCTGATCTAGGTGGATTACATGTTATTGGGACAGAGCGTCATGAAAGTGAACGAATTGATCTTCAATTAAAAGGACGTGCTGGTCGTCAAGGTGATCCTGGTTCATCACATTTCTACTTATCACTAGAAGATGAATTATTTGTCCGTTACAATCATGAAAAGCTAGAAAAATATGTGAAACAAGTAAAAGTAGATGAAAATGGAAAAGTATTAAATTCTACGATTCAAGAGTTTGTTTCAACGACACAACGTCTATGTGAAGGAAATCAATACTCTATTCGTGAATGGCAACTTAAATTAGATGGCGTTGCAAATGAACATCGTCGTGTAATGTACGAATTCCGTAATAATCTGCTAATTAACGATATCGATTTAGAATGGCTAACAAAGCAAGTAGATCAAACAATTGAGAAATCACTGAAGATCTATTATCCAGAAAATAGTGTTGTGGAAGAATGGGATCAATTAGAAGGTAAAACTGCTCTTGAACAACTAATTCCACCACTTCGTATTGATACTGAGCATTTAGAAGATGATCAAGATGCATGGCAAGTTGTTAACGAGGCACTTTCTGTTTATAAAGATCTTCTAAATAGTCTTGATGAAGAATTAAAAGAATCTGTTGTAAGTTTAATGAAATATACTGCTTTAGAGATTGTTGATCAATATTGGACTGAGCATTTAGACCATTTACAGAATCTAATAGAAGGAATTCATTTAAGACAGTATCAACAAGAAGATCCAATCCGTCTATATGAGTTCGATGGTTTCAAATTATTTGAAACAACTTTTTATCATATTCAACGAGAAATCTCAGCAAATCTTGCTTCAACATTTCAAGATTTAAGTAACCCAGCACTTGAGGAGGAGGAAGAACATGTTTTCATCGATTAAGCGTTTATTACAAAAAGGTAAAGACTCAACTGTTTCTTCGAATGATTTATTACACGATTCTTCTAATGCTCTACCTGAACAAACTGAACATGAAGCAGTGGAAGAAATTTTCCCTAAAATCTCATTTCATCCATTAATGTATATTGAGGATGAAACTCGCTATGTTTATCAATTTTTAAATAATGAATTGCCTCCATTACAACCTAACCAGTTGTCATTGTCAGCCATTGATATTGAAGTTGATGAAGAAGGTGCAATGGTAACGGCATTCGTACGAAATAGCTTAGCAAAATCTATTCTATTACAAGATGTTAACTTATTACTTTTAAGCGAAGAAAGAGAGCTTTTAGCTAGAAAAGAATTTAGCTTAGAAGAGCTTGGGGAATTACCTGCTTCTAGTAGTCGTCCGTGGCGTTTCTATTTTGAACGTGAAACACTATTAAAAGAAGAGCTTCCTAAATCTGGATTCCAATTAGCTTTTGATTTAACAAAAAATGAGCATAAGTTAGACCTAGAACCAACTTGGGAAGCACAATTATCAGATGTGCAAAAAGAGGAATTAACGAAACTTGTTGCTTCATTACCTAAGCTTGGTGAAAACGAACTTAGTTTGCACTCCATTTCTGCTAGTTTAAAAGAGGATGGAAATTTAGCCGCAACATTATTAATTCGAAATGGATCAAAACAAGCAGTAAATCTTGAAGTATTACCATTAGAATTATTTGATGAAAACTTTGAAATTATCGCACGTGGTTCATTTACACTTGCACCACTTACTATTTTGCCGAATACAAGTAAGCCATGGACGTTTATCTTCCCGGCTAGCTTAGTTGAAAAGCAAAAATTTACAAAATGGAGTGTAAGAATTCCAAATCAACAAATGATTTAAAGCCAAAAGCTAGAGAACAGTATTTGTTCTCTAGCTTTTTTTCATCTCATAATAATCTTCTACTAATTCTTTTATTAATAACAACTTTTCATCTCCTAACTTCAATTCGTTTTCCACTTTTTGATGAATATAAATTCCAATTAATTTTGCTGCTTTACTCATCTGCTGATCAAATGTGTAATAAGAAATTGGCAGAATAACATCATCTCCATTTCGAAATCTTATTTTCGTTTGTTTTTTCGTTGGTCGATATTGATCAATTTGTATAAAGTTTAACCATTTACAGGAAGACTGATTTGGTGATGTTGTAGGAATCATTAGAATAGATAATGTGGGATTCACCATAAGAGGAATTTTTTTCATTGTTGGATACTTGTTTTTCACTATCTCTAAATGACCTTTTACTGAGTAATGATATGTAAGTGCTGATTCATTAATAAGCGATTTTGCTGTTCGTTTTGAATAAATGATTCCTTTGTTTTTATCTGTAATTTTCGTTAAATATTCTGGGTGGTCTGCGGGTTCAAGTAACATCGTTTCATATGAAATAACGTAATCTAACTTTGACATTTTTACCTCCCTTTAATGTATTTCCTTAATAAAATTATATCAAAATCATGTCTTATAATTTATGACAGTTCTTTGACCAAATAAAGGGCTTCTAGGGAAAAAAACAAATTCTTTCATAAAATCACTTCAATTATCAATTTTTCTCAACATATCCTCCTCAAACATTAAGTTTCATGCTCAAAACATAAATTTACACTTACTTTTTCTTTTCATTTTTGAAGTTTTCTCAGATGAGGTAAGATATTTAATTTTATATAGTTACATCACCGCGGAATATCAATTGGCGCGCCTAAAAAGGGCGAAAAAATGAAAACGACTCATTGTTCACGAAAACATACAAATTCAGGAAGAATCAAACCTGAAACATTTGAGCAGTGCCTGGTCCATTATTCACCAATGGTTAAATCACTGATCAAAACACTTAGGATTTATAAAAACTTTGAGGATTATTACCAAGTTGGATTGGTTGCTTTGTGGCAAGCATATGAACATTTTAAAGAGGAAAAGGGTAGTTTTTCTAACCATGCTTATACAACTGTTCGTGGCCATTTATTAAACGAAATGACGAAAGAAAGTAAGTATGATCAACGTTTCGTTGTAGTTGATTCATACAAAGAAGATGTACACTATCATGATGAAGCATTTCTATTTGACCAATTTAAGAGTCACTTAGATGGCGTTTCTTCATTACAAAAACGAATCATAATAGACCGCTTTTACTTGAGTAAATCATTTAGTGAAATTGCAAATAGATGTAAAATGCCGGAAGCGAGCGTTCGATCAAGTTATCTTTATGCGTTAAAAAGATTAAGAAAACAAAAAACTCAAGGTTAAATCAACAAAAAAAGAGTAATCAATTTGATTACTCTTTTACCCTACGCAACAGAAATGATTAAAGACATTTCTCCGGCACCTTCGAAATTCATTGTTAATTCGATCGGTGTTTTAATATTATGTAGCGTTGTATTTCCTTCCCAAACAGTTGGTGGCGTAATATCCATCTCAACTCCTTGCTCTGATGCAAATGTGCTTAAATTACCAGCAATCATATTACCTAACTCACCTGTAAATGAGATCAGTATCTCATTTTCTACCGGCATACCGAACATTGCTAGTGCAAGCTGGCTAAATGTATTCGTTGGTCCTTTTAAAATCGTTTGTCCCCTACAATCTCCAGTCATTCCTACAAGTACACCTAAGTGTGCTTCTACAACATTTCCATTAAGCCTTTTCGGTTCGCCTATTGTAAATGTTAATGGGATAACAGTTTTAATTGACTGAACTGCACTATTTAACAATTTAGTAATGATCATTGAATCGCTCATAATTGTCTCCTTTTTATAAAACTTTTATCCTATCTCTAACCCCATATATTTTTCTATGTATTATATCGGCAGTTTTTCAGGAATTTTAAAAATTAAAAAAATTAAATATCATTCTTCATACCTAGTTCCTAATTGACTAAACCCCACTATATATTGATAGATTTCCTTTATTCGAGCATCTTTTTACTAGATGTCGAAAAGAATTTAATTACTTATTAATTTTTATTACCTTAAAGCATTATGAGAAACCTTTTCATAACAACGAAAAATGAGCTAATTGAACTATAAATATAAACGAAAAAAATTTCTTTCGCTGTTACAAATTCTTACAATTTATGAATCATATCCATTATATAATTTGAACTAGTTCTAAATGATTTCATTTCTAAAGTACTAATTTTTATTTATTCTATGTAATTTGTTAAGAAAATCCTCCAGAAAAGGGCAAACCAATTGAAAGATTGGGACGCAAAGCAACTGATCTTCCGTTCTAGAAATCTTTTACTTTCCTGCATGACTTGCAAAGTTAAACATATATATAAAATGTATGTTTAACTTTAGGTAAATTGATTCATTCTACAACGAAGATGGCAGTGCTACCTGGGTGTCATATACCTAAATTTTTGGGAGGGCTTTATTAATGCAGGCACGTTTACACGAATACCAGATCGAACCAAGCTGGACAGATTTACTTTTAGAATGTATTGATGAAGGAATATCACCAGAAGAAGTTCGTGCCTTTCTTTACAATTGCATTAAAGATTCAAGTCAGAACTAGGAGAGCCTCTATCTTTTGTGATATACTTTTTGCAATAGTCAAAAAGATAAGAGGTAGCAATGTATGATTGGAGAACGTATCAAAAAACTACGCTTACAACATGGAATGTCTTTAACAGAGCTAGCAGAACGCGCAGGCATCGCAAAATCCTACATAAGTTCAATTGAACGGGGCTTACAAAGTAACCCGTCAATTCAAGTGCTAGAGAAAATAGCTAGTGTCTTTAACACGACAGCAGAAAACCTTTTAAAAGAAGATGATATTGCACCAACAAAGACGATTGATTCGGAATGGATGAACATCCTTCAAGAGGCAATTAATTCGGGTATTCCAAAAGAAGAATTAATGAAGTTTATTGAGTTTAATAAGTATAAACAAGGTAAATAATCCTTTAGATTAAGTTAATCACTTGGTCTAAAGGATTTTTTATGTATATGTAAGAAAGTAGTAGTCTCTTGGAATTAACGAAGGTTCTTCAAATAAATTAAAATGGAATGACTAAATAGGTAAAGGCAGAGGATATTTAAATCCTCTGCCTTTACCGTTTTAATTATAGATTTGGTAAATCTAATAATTTTACAGAATAAGCATGCTTATAGTTGCCATCTTCGTCTAAGTATTCAACAACTAAAAGTCCACCTAAATCTACCCCAACAAATTTGCTTACGTCAAATGTAAATTCTTTTACACCAGGACTTGCAACACTTTGTGCGAAAGGAGTTTCAGAAACGCCACCAGTATTATGATTTGGAGTTTCAAAATGATATCTAAATACTACGTCGAACTCATTTGAATTTTTTACTTTAAATTTAATTTTGTTATCATTGTATCTACCAGCTTCCCATGATAACTTTTGTTCGTCTACTTTAATCGGAGTCTCTGTTTGAATTAAGTTAATCACTCGATCAAAGTTTGCAATTGCACTGTCTTCTACTGATTGACCAGCTTCTTCAATTGCAGTTTTAGCGCTAGATTCTAGACCAGCAATTAATGTATCTAATTGACCATTAATACGAGCTACTTCAGAAGTAAGATGAGCAAGCACCTCACTCGTAGCTGTATTTTTTTGACTTTCAACTTCAGCAGCTAATTCACTCTTCACTCGGTTGATTTCTTTAATTAAATCTGAAGTCGCTTTCCCTTTAACCAGTAAAGATGAGTCTGTTACATCTTTTACATTTGCAGCTTTTGCGTTATTAAGTACAGAAGTAATATTTGTCTGTAATCCAGAATATTGATCATTTAAAGTCGAAGTTGTGTTACCTTTCTCTGCATTTACTAATGAATCAAAATCTCCACCAATACTAGACATGAAAGCAGCTAATGCATTTTGTAAAGAAGAAATATGCTCTGCTAATTTAGCTTCAATTTTAGATTTTGTATCTGATTTTTCAGCTACTCCAGCAGCATCAATTCTACCTTTAGCTGCATCTCGATCTGTATTTGCCTTTGAATTAATACTTGCTTGGGCATTAGGAATCTCACCAGCTAGAGCTGCTTTAACAGCATCCATTGCCGCAGTAATTTTAGCATCTCCCCAAGCCTTAAACTGCACACCAGCATTCGTGTTAGCAAACGCTACACCAGTTGATCCTAAAATTGTTGCTGCTGCAATCCCCGCTGCGATTTTACCTTTTAATGATAATACGTTTTTCATTTAAAATCTCTCCCTTAATATGTAGTTTTATTTTTTATATAATACTTGTTCTTCATTGAGAACAAGATGTTATAACATAGTTATTTTTCTACCTTTTCAATCAGCATTTCTAAAAATATTATCTTTTCTAGAATATACTGTTTTACGAATGAATCTTTTTCATTTTGTGCCAATACTTTAAGTTTTGAAATCGTTTCTTTCGTTTTATTTACTTCGATTTCAACTTGTTCTTTGGCAGTTTCTAAGTTTATATTTGTACCACTTTCAGAATTGATATTTGGTAGAATATTAGAATCTTCATAAAGTTCGTCTAAAATTGTAGTTGTTTTCCCTTTTACTTCTTGATTGATTGAATCAAAATCCTGATCTAAATTACCCTGATTGCTTTGGAAAGCTGTACTCATATTTTTTTCATTCTTTTCTAATTCACTTTGGATCACATTTTCAACTTTATCTTGAATATTCTTAGCTGAATCTTCAATTTCTTTAGTTGTATTTCCTAATAATTTCTTTGTTTCTTCATCAATATTGTCTTCGTTAGATCTCAATGTGACGTCAAGCTTCTTACTTATTGTACTTTTTGCTTGATCAGTCTTTGAATTGCCCCAAAGATCAAATTGTTTTTTTATGTCTGTATTAGCATAAACACTCCCCACACTAATGACCAATAACAAACCTATTATTACAATAGGTAAGATTCTCTTATAATTTTGTATACCCTTCATATCCCACCTCAAATTTGTATTATTCTAATACCAATGGTTTTGGAATACTATGAAACGGCGATAAAGAGTATAATACATAGCCTTTTAAATTATTTATTGATATCGGTCCTACACTATTATCTCTACTATCTAAACTTTCCCCTGGTGTTCGATTATCTCCCATTACAAATAATGTTCCATCAGGTACTGTTACTTCCTCCATGTCCACTGATTTACCTAAAGTAGCGACTTCGGGTATTGCTTCATTATTGACAAAAACAATGCCCTCTTGAATTTTCACCTTGTCACCAGCTACACCAATTATTCTTTTTACTATATCAATACCCTCTGTTGGTTGAGTTAAAATAGCAACATCACCTAAATGAGGTTTTTTATAATATTTTGCAGCTTTATTTACTATTATTAACCCTCCATCTTCTAAAGAAGGGCTCATTGAAAGACCACTAACTTTCGATATACCAATTACATTATGAAAGATAAAAAATACAAATAGTAAGAAGAAAATATATTTAATCCAACCTATTAATTTACTAGAAGACTTTTCAACTCTCTCTTTTACATGAACACTACTTGCATTTACCTGGCTCATACAATTCTCCCGTTATTCTGATTTTTTATCATCTTTATCTTTTTTAGGTTCATTTTGACCCTCATCTTTTTTATCTTCATTAGATGAATTATTGTTTGAATCATCTTTTGGTTGATTTTCATCTTTCTTTGGTTCATCTTTTTGATTAGAGTCTTTATCTTTTTCTTTTTCTTTGTCTTTTTCTTTGTCTTTGTCTTTATTAATATCTGCAAGCTGATCCTCTGTCGATTGATCAATTTGATCTTTTACTTTATCTTTATCTTCCTCATTTTTCTTTTTCATTTCTTCTTCAACTTCTTTTCTTTTTTGCTCAATTGCTAGTTGTACTTCAGCGCTTTTTTGTTCTGAATAGTGAACGATTTCAGACGTTGAGTTCTCAATATCTGTTCGAATCTGTTCAATTAATTTAGCTTTTTCAATTTCTGTTTTTGTTAATGCTGCTTGTGTAATTGAATCTTTTGCCTCAGTAATCTTTGTTTGGTACCAGTTTGTTACTAAGGTGGACACATCAGCTTCACCAAAGGCGTAACTTGTAGAAGTGATTACAATACCGCTGGCAGCAATAATACTGAATATAATTTTATTTTTCTCAGAATTTTTTTTATGCTTTTTCTTACGGGTAATCATTTCTTTACCCCTTTCGCTTCTCATTTTGTTCTGTATAAAGAACAACCTTACAATGTTCATTATATAGAACGAATTTTCAAAAAACAATACCTTTTTCATATAAAAGATACATCAAATATCGACCTTTTTTCTCATAATTTGTAGAAAAGTGATACACAAATAAAAAAACCAGCACCAGCTGGCCATGTTAAAGTTCCTCACTATTTTTATCTGGTTTACGAATTAAATGAAATCCATATGATACTAGGATGATTCCAAATAGCATAACTAAAAGATACAGTATAATATTAGCCTGAAATTCTTCATAAAAGTAACCAACCAACGGAATTGTTACACCACTATATATAGAAACAATACTTTTACTAGTAATGATCCAAGGATCCTGTATTGGGTTTGCATCTCCTTTTGTTCGGTAAAGCTCATATTCATGCCCTTTGACAATTTCTTTAATACGATGAGTTACAAGAATTTTTTCATTGTATGGCATTCTGAATGTGATAATATCTCCAGGTACTAGTCTCATATGGTTTGTCCACTGTTTGACAAGAATAATTGAACCAGTTTTTAATGTTGGCTCCATTGATCCAGAAATTACATAATATACTTGGTGTCCGAAAAATGTTGGGGGTTCACCTTTCATTTTTCCCTCAATTACTTTATATGACATTAATAACAGAACAACTAACATGAAAATGTTAATAAACCTAGTAAATACTTTCATATCACTTCTACCTCTGATTGAGCAATCCACTCTACATAATAAATTCCTGTCTTAATAGCGTATGCAGGTAACTCTATCATGTTCATAAAATAAATAAAATAGACATTTTATCGTTCAAAATGTCTATCTATTATATGGTTTTTATTCCAAATGATACGATATATCCATAATAATTCTAGATTCTGGATTATCACTATTAAATGGTGCTAATCCTTTTTCATATTTACCTTGTAGCGTAAATTCTCTTTCTCTATTTTCCACTAGACTTCCCAAAGGAAAACTACCCTTTGAAAATTCGTCTAATGAAATCTTTTGATCTTTGTTGAGATCAAATCCAAGATTAATAAGGAATGTAGGAGTGTAGATTTGGTCACCAAATTTTATCATTTGAATGTTAATATATTGTGCTTCATTTTGGTTCTTTTTTTGCAATAAAAGCCCTTTCAAAGTAATTCTCGTGATATCTTTTTTGCCTGTGTTTTTCAGTATGTGTTTGATTTCATACAATGAGCCATTTTTTTCTTTTTCTTTTACATAGATTAAATCCGTTGTTTTTGTGATTTCTTTATTTGATAGATCTAACTGTACAGTTGTGTATGGGCTTGTACTTACAGTGGAAGAAAAGGTGTAGTAAGCAATTGTGCTAATCAGCATGATGAGTAGTCCTGAGGTCATTAATAAGAAGCCGAGTTGTTTTTTATTCTTCTTTTTCATCAATTCACACCCTACCACACATAATATATTTGTTTTCATTATTAAATGTATTAGGTAAACGTAAATATATGTCAGTCACAAATGCTATTTTTTAAATTGGAATGGAAAGAATATACTTTTTATATATGAAGGTGAACGCTTTAGTATTTCTTCACCTACAGCAATCTTTTTGCTGTTTTCTAATAAATAACCATTCATTTTTGAACCAAATCTTTTTTCTATTTCTTGGTGGGCTTCTTTTAAGTAGAAGACTCTATTTTTTGTGTTATGAGCATCTGAGGCTATACAGTGCGTTAGATTGTTTTTTAGTAGTTTATTAGTGTATTTTTGAATTTTGCTTCCAAATTTGCCGACTACACTATTTGCAGTAATTTGAGTTAGCGCACCTTTTTCAACTAGTTCGTAGAGAAGATTAGCATTCCGATGAAAAACCGCATTTCTTTCAGGGTGTGCAATGATTGGTACGATCCCATCGCAAACTAAATTATGAACTAACTGACTAGCATTTGATGGGACAAAGCTTGAAGAAAATTCAATTAAAATATGTTTTTGTTTGTCATCTAAAAATAAGTATTTACCTTGTATTAAGTCAGTTTCAAATTGACTTGTTACTCGAATTTCATGGCCAGGAGATACAACTAATGGTATTTGATGCTTTATTAGCTCTTGGTTAAACAGATCTACCGTTTCTTTTACATGCGCAACTGAAGTAGAATACTCTCCATTTTGAGTATGTGGTGTTGCAATAATTTTTTTGATACCTTGGTCTACTGCTATTGTTGCTAATTGAAGTGCATCATCCATTATTTGTGGCCCATCATCCAAGTAAGGCAAAATATGACAATGTATATCAATCATGTTTGACATTCTCCTTTTACTTACTATGTAACTCTAGTTTATAAACCTAAATGACTTCTTAATTCTTTAGAAATCGCTAGGCGGTTCTTATTTGGAATTTGATAATAGTAAATGCCATTAATCATTGTTCCATTGCCTTCAACCTGCTTTTGATCAATGATCTCACTCGCTGATCGGTAATCTTTTTGAATTTCATAAATATCGTCTACTTTAAAATTCGTTACTAAATTTTTTCGAATAGATTTTAGAATGTCATGATAGCTTAGTAGATTATCAATTCTAGCGCCCTCTTTTATGACACCTTCAATAATTTTCCGTTGTCTAGCTTGTCGACCAAAATCTCCGTCGGGATCTTCATATCTCATCCGTGAAAACTTCAATGCATCATCACCATCTAAAAATAAAGGTCCAATGCCAAAATGAACATCTTCAAATGTAAAGTCGAGGGTATTATTTACTCTCACACCACCTATTGCATCAACGATATCTTTAAATCCCTCCATATTGACTTGTAAATAGTAGTCAATTGGAATATTTAAAAACTTTTCGACTGTATGAATGGTCATTTGCACACCACCATAAGCATATGCGTGGTTAATTTTATCCATTTTCTTTTTGCCAACAATCTCCGTACGCGTATCCCGCGGAATGCTAACAATCTTCGTTGAATGCTTTGTTGGATTAATGGTTACAACCATTAATGAATCTGAACGTCCACGATCTCCTTCTCTTTTATCTACGCCTAAGAGTAAAACAGAAAATGGATCCTTTTCGACAACTTGAACTGGTTCAATTCGTTTTTCAGTTTTCTTAACTGGTTGATAAATAACTGTCGTTGTTTTCACAACGTCACGGTAAATATAAAAACCGCATGCGCTTACGATGATCAAGACAGCTAATAACACAATACCAGTCCGAATCAAAATCTTTCTGTAATTCACACCAACCTGACCCCTTTGACCAAATGACTTGGCAATATTTTTTATCTCTTTCTTCTATTTATATGAATTCATACTTTTTTTCAGAGCAAATAATTCTCTGTTTCTGTGACTTTTTTAGAATTAAAATAACACCCATTTTTGAAAGAAGAAGAATATCATGTCTTCAAAGAATCAAAAAAAATCTTACTCAATTCGTCTTCAATAAATTAGAGAGTTGAGTAAGATTCATTCTGTTTAATAATAGTATTCTTTTATTTTCTTTACTTTTTTACGATTTAAGACAGTGCCAATTACTTTCGTTGAGATGCCTTCAAGCAGATGCTTCACTTTTTTTAAGTCCTCAATTTCGGTGCTACCACTTTTTACTACAAAGATTAAGCCGTCTACAATTTTGCCAAGTACTTTAGCGTCCGTTACTGGTAGTAGTGGTGGTGTATCAATCATGATGACATCATATGATGAACGTAGGATGGTAAGTAATTCCTTCATTGCATTCGAACCTAATAGCTCTGAAGGATTTGGCGGTATTGGGCCAGATGGAATGATATCCAATCCGTAGACTTTTGTTTTTTGGATACTTTCATCTAAGTGAGCATGTCTAGTTAGGACAGATGAGAGTCCAATCGTGTTTTTTTGGTTAAATATAAAGTGCATTGTTGGTTTTCTTAAATCGGCATCAATGATACATACTTTTTTTCCTTGCTGCGCAAAAGAAATTGCTAAATTGGAAACTGTGGTAGATTTTCCTTCAGACATATTTGCTGAAGTCACGATAATTGTTTGGAGAATTTTATCTGCCGAAGAATATTCTATATTTGTTCGAATAGATCGGTATTGCTCCGCTACGACAGAAAAGGAATCTTCTATCATAACTAGACTATGAGTAAGCTTGTTTTTTTTCTTCAGTCGCGACAACTTGAACACCTCGATTCGAACGGTTTTTTCGTTCCTTACCACTGTCGTAAACCGTACCTAGTATCGGTACGCCTAATATACTTTCTAGCTGCTTTTCATCTTTAATTGTGTTGTCTAAATAATGAAGTAGAAACACAATACAAACACTGATTAAAATACCTACTACATTCGCAATTGCAATAATGAGCATTGGCGTTAGTTGAACTGGGCTTAATTCCTTGTTTAGATCGGTCTTTGTTAAGATAGAAACGTTATTAATGCTCATGATTTTCGGAATTTGCTCTTTTGCAACATCAGCAATTGTATTCGCCATTTTTATGACCAATTCAGGGTCTTTATTCTTCACAACTACATTCATAACCTGTGACTCATTTTCACTTCCAACAGTAATCATATTTTGCAGCTCTTCAACTGAAATATCTAAATCTAACCGCTCAATTACCTTCGTTAAAATGGCTGGGCTCGTTAATATGACATTATAGGTATTAATTAATTGCAGGTTTGTTTGAATATCGATAAATTGTGCGTTTACTTCATCAGCTTTTTTCTCATTCACTAGAATTTGTGATGAAGCTTCATAAGTCGGCTGCATGTAATAGAAGCTATAATAGCTTGATAAAGTAGATGTTAAAATAATTGCCAAGATAATCACCCAAAACCGCTTCTTCAATATTGCGTAGAATTCTCTTATGCCGACCGTTTCTTCCATAGTCTCCTCCTACAAGTGATTGGTTTTGTTTACTGAGCAACTATCTATCAATTCATACAGCAAGTTGTCTATGGTCAATCTAACTCGTTGCCACTTTACCGTACTCTCTATCAATCATTTTCGCTCTAAAATGCCAATCTGACTTGATCATGTCATCTAAATTATTTTTAATTTCCCAGCCTAATATTTCTTTTGCTTTAGTATTAGAAGCTATTAATACTGCTGGATCTCCAGCACGTCGTTTTGTATATTCATATGGCACTGCTACACCAGTAACCTCAATTACTTTATCAATTACTTCTTTTACAGAATATCCATTGTTAGAACCTAAATTAAAGGTACCACTATTATTTTGCAGAGTATATTTAGCACCAAGAATATGGGCACGAGCTAAATCTGATACATGTATATAATCTCTTATACAAGTACCATCACTAGTTTCATAATCAGATCCGTATATAGATAGTTTCGCTTTTTTTCCAAGTGCAGTTTGAATGGTCAGTGGAACTAAATGTGTTAAATGTTCCTTTTCTAAACCAATTTCGCCTGTATAATCTGCCCCGGCAACATTAAAATACCTAAAAATACAATAATGAAAACCATATGCTTTTGCAGCCCACTTGATCAACCGTTCTGCTGCAAGCTTTGTTTCTCCATATGGATTAATTGGTAGACAGATTTCATCTTCACTTATTTCACGCTTATTTGGTTCTCCGTAAACTGCAGCTGTTGATGAAAATATAATGTTTTTTATCTGATTATTTTTCATAACCTCAAGTAAAACTCTGATTCCATTTACATTGTTATCATAATATTCAAGTGGTTTTTCTAAGCTTTCCGGTACAATTAGTTTTGCAGCAAACACAATCACGCAATCGATCTCTTTTTCAATTTGAAATACATGATTTAACGTTTTCTCATCTCTCATATCAGCTTGATAGAACTTAGCATCTTGATGAACATGTCCCATTTCGCCAGTAGATAAATTATCGACCACGATGACTTCATGACCATCACGTATACATTCGTAAACAGTATGAGAACCTATATACCCTGCGCCACCAACTATTAGTACCTTCATAATTCCCCTCACCTTTTCAATATCATCATAATCTATTATTAATTTGCCTCTTGGACTTTCTCTTCTTCTAATAAAGCATGAAAAAATCCAACTAACTCTTCTCTCAGCTGTTTGTCCTGCATTGCAAAATCAACAGTCGTTTTAATAAAGCCTAGCTTTTCACCAACATCGTATCGCTTACCAATAAAGTCATATGCATATACTGCTTGAGATTCACTTAATAATTGAATTGCATCCGTAAGCTGGACTTCTCCTCCGACGCCTACTTTTTGCATTTCTAAAAATGAAAAGATTTCTGGTGTCAAAATATATCGGCCCATTATTGCTAGATTAGACGGAGCATGCTCCAAGCTAGGCTTTTCAACTAAATTATTTACTTTGTAAAGTCTGTCATTCTCTTTGAAAGGATCAATAATTCCATACCGATTAATCTCATGATTTGGTACTTGTTTTACGCCGATAACAGATGCACCAGTTTGTTCATATTGTTGAATCAATTGCTTCGTACAAGGGATATGGGCCTGTACTATATCATCGCCCAACAAAACTGCAAAAGGCTCGTCTCCTATGAATTTTCTAGCACACCAAACTGCATGTCCAAGTCCTTTTGGGTCCTTTTGGCGAATATAGTGAATATCAATCATATTTGAAGCTTGGACTACTTTTTCCAATAGCTCAAATTTCTCTTTTTGTAAAAGGCTATATTCAAGCTCAAATGCATTGTCAAAATGATCTTCTATTGCACGTTTCCCTTTACCCGTAACGATAATGATATCTTCAATCCCCGATTCAATCGCTTCTTCCACAATATATTGAATGGTCGGTTTATCAATAATTGGTAGCATTTCTTTTGGCATTGCTTTTGTAGCTGGTAGAAAACGTGTGCCTAAACCTGCTGCTGGTATAATCGCTTTTTTAACTTTTTTAATCAATATAATCCCTCACAGTTCTAAGTTTTCTTCCAACCATTTTCTTTGTGATCAAGAACTTGCTACATATTCAAATCAACTTCGTATCATACTACCTTAAATGTATTCATTTACTAGACAGAGTATTAATACAATCTGCTAATTTATAGAATTTTTTTAATAATATAGGATTTTGAACCTTGCGAAACGATTTAATTTTCATAGAATACTGTATGTGTTTCTACTGTAAACGCAAATTACTTTTAGGATGTGATAATCAACATGAAAAAGTTGATGACAATCTTACTTCCTCTAGGTCTGATCTTTATACTAATTATGGCTTCTCTTCATTCCACTGTTAGCTTAAAATCTTCTAACATAGCAAAAAACGGGAAATTAGTTGGACCTAAGAAGGACAGGCTGTCAACTACACAAATCATTGCTCAGAATATAGAGTCAATCTATCAAATTGATTTAGCTAAATTCCACATTGATAATCAAAAAGGCAACCCTGTTCAAACGACAAATGGGATTAACGATGCAATCCAATACGCTAAATCGAATGGATATACAGGTGCATTGCTTCCAGCCGGAAATTATCTAATTGAAGCAAATAATAGTGTTAATTTAGTTGGAGATTTTACATTTTACATGACAGATGCAACTGTTCTATATAAAGAAACAAATGGAAACGAGTATTACGATATTATTTATGTTGAATTCCCAAATAACAATATTTCAATTATTGGTGGAAAACTAGTAGGCGATAAAAATACACATCATTATGATGGTAGTGGTACACATGAATGGGGATTTGGAATTCAAATTAGAGGTTCTAAAAATGTAACGATTAAAAATGTAGAATTATCGAATTTTACAGGTGATGGGATTCTTCTCTCAGGTCAAAATATCACAAGCTATATTGGAGAATCATCAGCATTTCGATTTGGAGATATCAATTCCTCCGGTCAAATTGTAGCATCAACTTCAAAAATCGTCTTATCAAATAGCGATATGAATTTATCTTCAGTTCATTTTCAACGTACACAAGAATTGCTTGTTTACCCTTCTTCTATTGATTCATTAACAAATAAAGCATATGCGATCTATTTTTATGATCAAAACAACCGTTTTATTTCAAGTCAGAAAAATGTTCAGTTTTTACAAGATAGCGTTAAGATTCCTACAGGTGCGTATTATTATAAACTAGTTTTTGATGCTAAAAAAATTGCACCTGATTTACGAGTCGACGTATGGGCATTTTATTTCGCTGAAAATGTATTAGTGGATAATTGTAATATTCACGACAATCGCCGCCAAGGTATTAGTGTTGTCGGCGGTAGAAATATTACCATCTCTAATTGTATCCTTCATGATATTAAAGGAACTGCACCTCAAAGCGGTATTGACGTAGAGGGCGGGGATTATCCAAACGATACGATTACAGTCGAGAACAATCAGTTTTACAATAATGACAGCTTTGACTTAATCTTCTATGATGGCGAAAACTTAAAAGCATCAAATAATGTATTTGGTTCAAAAGGCAAAGTCGGATTATCTACTAGTAGCTTAAGTAAAAATAAAACGATTCTGAACAACGTCTTTAATGGGACAAGCGCTTATGTTTATGGTGCATCTTTTTCTGGTAATACAATTTATTCATCTAAAATATATGGTTATGCATCTTCTACTATCGAAAATAATACATTTGAAAATGCTAGACTAGAATTATACGATGCAAATATCCTTGTAACTGGCTGTACTTTCAACAATACAGATCAAAGTGCTGGATGGAATATTTACACACCAGGAATCGATTTTACAATTTTAAACAGTAAATTTATTGGAGACCCAGGGGCTAGTATTGCAGGTGGCGATGCAAAAAGTATCACTTATATCAATTCCCAATTTAAGGACATTGGCCGAACTATTTATGCATCAAAAATTACAAATTCTACTTTTACAAGTACTTCTGCACAATCGTATATGGAAGTTTCATTAAAAGAGAATTCCACAGTTAGTGGTTCAACTTTTAATAATGTACGTGTATATATTGAAAACTCAGCAACATCAAGTGCTACACAAAAAACGATTGAATCCTCAACCTTCACATTTACTGAAAATCCTTTAAATAGTGAACCAATCGTTTCTGTTTTAAGCGCATCAAATTTTCTATTTAAATCAAATAAAATCAATCTTAATTACTCACCAGCAAAAGATTATCGAATGGTTCGTTTCTTTAAGGTGAATAATGCATACTCGGTAAAAGCAGCAACTTTTTCGAACAATACGTTTGCGTCTAAAAGTGCAAGTATTGCAGTAGATACAACATCTTATAGTGGATACAACAAGCCATTTTATTTTCAAAGTAATATTCTAAGCAATGCAACACTAAAAGTACGTCCAATCGATAAAGTTACATCTACTGTCTTCCAAAGCACTAAAAAATAAGCTAACAAATAAAAGCCAACAAAGGAGTTCACCTTCTTGTTGGCTTTTCATCTTCTATTACATTCCTTCTGCTTTTTGTTTCAGTAGCTTAACTTTAAGTAAAGGAAATATTTGCCTAAACAGCTGTTTCATTCCATTACGATCTGATAAAAAGTTTCCAGTCAATATCACAATTGCGATCCAACCAAACACCACAACACTTGTAAGGAACCATGCAACGTAGTTAGTTGGATGAAGATGAACGACTGTACCAAACGGTAGGATTGAAAGTAAACCTAAGCACGTATTCAAACTAATTTTTCGTACAGTATGTTTCACACTCACTCGCAGGATCTCTTTATGGGTATAAGCGATGATATCAATTGAACGATACGCTAGCGATATAATTCCCCCTAGCACAACGCCGACCATTCCATAAAAATGAACAAATAGAATCGTCGTTAAAATAAGAATTAGTCCTTCAGTAATTGCTCGCCATTTAGTTTCTTTATAATGACCCGCTGCACTTAAAATAGTCATATCTGGTACCCTGATCACCTTTAATAAACCGAACAATACCATTACTAATGCTAAATCTTCTCGGATATAATTCGCATCTGTAATACCATGTGTATAGATTCTAATAAATGGAATGATCAATACAAAGGTACAGCAATACAGGCACGTAATGATCATAAAAAATGCATTTTCATATAAACTGTGAAGATTGATTAATACTTCATGCTTATCTGTATTTAGTACATTACCGAAATAGGAATTCATTCCATTTTGGAAGATAAAAACGATGCCACTAATTGCAGTAAGAATCATCATATAAATTGAATAGACACTAATATCTTCTAGACTACAAAAGATAGAAAGAATAATGATAGGCGTATTCGTTAAGATAATATACATCAATTGATGAATTAGGATATCCCAGCGCTGACTTACTGCCGTTTTATCCGGCTGTACTCGCAAGTTTAATGAAGGATATTTTCGCTTTATATAGTTTGAGATTAAGAAGAAACTTACAATATAGACAATCGCTGAGCCAATTTGTATCGTTAAGATTGAAAAACCTAAGTAGATAAAGAGGATTTTGATTAACGTGTTACTGATTAAAGCGAATGTCTGTACATTTGTTAATATATATCCCTTTTGATCTGCATACAGAAGAGTTCGGTATTTACCGATAAAGAAAAATTCAACTACCCCACTTAACCCCATAACTAACACGATAAAGCTTGTATAAAAATGTCTCTTCTCCTCAATGATGATTGGATAAGTGAATGCTAATAGAATGACAAGGCCGGTAAAAACATACCCAGATTTAATAAAAAATTCTCTTGCTGCACTCATAATTTCATTAATTTTTTGGATATCATTTTTGGCAACTGGCTTATATAAAGAAAGTGTGATTGCTGAGGAAAGTCCAGCTTCAACAATCGTTAAGCAAGCCAGAAACTGTGTAATGGAACTTATTAGACCATTTGTACTTGAACCATATGCATGAATAATCATCTTTGGAATGATAAACCCTACAATAATTAATAGTACTTGGAGAATTAAGTTTGATAGTAAATTATAAAGTACTTTTTGATTTCTCATTATTTTGTCTCCTATCATGACAAAAAAATTTATATAATGGCGTACAATTTATGAATCTCATCTTCTGTACTTGCATCATCAAGTTCTAAATAGTTTTTGATTTGTGTACGTAGACTCTCATCGTCTAGTATTTGTTTTACGCCATTAAAAATTGCATCTGCATTCATCTCAACAATAATACCGTTTTGATTATGTGTAATTTGATCCGTTACAACCGTAAAATTAGTCGTTACGATTGGCTTTTTAAAGATCCTTGCTTCTTGAATCGCCAATCCAAAACCTTCAATTCTTGAAGCATGAACATACAAATCACTTTGCAATAAATATGGATATGGATTTTGCTTTACACCTAATAAATGGAAGTGTTGTTCTAGCTTTAGTGAGCGAATACGTTCTTTTAAATTTCCCTCTTCTTCTCCCTCACCAATGACATACCATCTTAGGTCATATCCTGCTTCTATGAGTTTTGAACATGCTTCAATTGCTAATTCATGACCTTTTGATTCGACCAGCCTACCAATTGATAAAATGCGAATACCTTTATAATCATCATCAAAACCTTCTCCACTTTCCGCTAAATTGTGTAGGAATGATGGAGAAACCGGATCATAAATGACGTGTATCTTATCGTTTGTATTTGGTAGCAGTTTAGTAAAGGATTCCTTACATTGATCAGAAATAGCGACAATTCGATTAAACTTTGTATAATACGGTTCATCAAAGCTCTTGTTAAATCTTGCTAATTCATAGTCTGTATTAATCCAAGTAATTTTATTTTTAGCATCTACTTTATTTGCCACAAAATATGTGGGTACGCCTTGGCTAAAAGCGATTGCTGTGTCATATGTTTTTTCTAGCTTTGGAATTGAGTATTGAACATATTGCCAATTAATCTGCGCTGTATGATATCCTTTCCTTTTAAAAGGATTTCTCAAGGAAAGTGATGTTGCGATTCGACTGAATATATAACGGAAAGATTTCTTCTTTAACATATTGACTAAAAATGTAGGCAGTGACTCTTTAACTGCTACATAATAATCAGGTGAATGTAACATGTTGACTTTCTCGGGAACTAACGGCAAAAACAACCCTTTCTGACGAATCAATAAAAGATCGACTTCATAATTGTCATAGTCAAACGCATTTAGTAGTGTCACCAAACTCTTTTCTGCTCCACCACTTTGTAAAGAGTCGAGTACAAAAAGAATCTTTTTCTTCATCCAGCTTACTCCTTCCTTCGAACTAGAATAATTTATATAATTTCTCTAATTCTGCGGAATTACGAAAGTCAGTCTCTTTATTATTTTTTGAAAGACCTTCCCTTAACAAAAGATTTTTAAGCATCTTTTCAATCCCACTCGCAATCCCTTCCACACTTAACTCCGTAATAACTCCATCTACTCCGTCCGTTACTTGGCTACTAGCCGTAGGATAATTCGTAATTAAGACAGGCTTTTCTAAAATTTGAGCCTCTAGCACAGCAACTGCTTTCCCTTCGTATCGCGAAGGCTGAACATATAAATCACAATGCTTAATATAAGGATATGGATTGACCTTTTTACCGACTAAAATAAATTGATTTTCTAATCCAAGTTCTTGGATGCTTCTTTTTAATTGTTCTTCATCTTCTCCACTACCAACCACATACCATTTCACGTTTTTATATCCTTTATCTACTAAGAGCTTCATTGATTGAATGGCCAAATCGAAGCCTTTTTGAAAGCATAAACGACCAACTGATACTAGATTAAAATCATGTTCATTTTGTTTTAACTCTTCCATTCCTTCATTGGCCAGCTCTTTTACAAAGGCTGGTGAAGTAATATTTTCTACTTCAACTATCTTCTTAGATAATGTAGGGTATTTATGTAGAAAAGCTTCTGAGCAAGATGGTGAAATTGAAATAATATGATCAAATTTTTGCCACATTAAACAATCTAGATCGACATCCGTATAAACTGTTGAATAATCGGTATGGATCCAGGCAATTTTTTTCTTTGCCTTCACTTTGTCACCAACGAAATAGTGTGGCCACAAGTAGCTAATAGCGACATCGTATTCTTTATCAAGTGCGGGTAAAAAAGGTAATGAGTATTTCCACATTAGCTGCATTTGATAGTATCCTAGTTCATCTAATGTCTTTATCTTCCCTTTAGTCACGGCAACGCATTTTGACAATAACCTGACTGCCCCCAGAGCATAATACTTTTCTCTCACTACTTGTTTAATAGACTTTCGAAATGTAGCATAATGCGGTAGTTCTTTTAACAGATTAGGTTCAATCGGTAAAAGATCCATAAATTCACCATTATGACGATACAGCATTAAATCTACATTGTATTCTTCATAATTAAATTGATTTAACATACTAATTAAACTTCTTTCCACTCCACCGACATTCAAGTCAAATGAAGCAATCAGAATATTTTTCTTCACTAGACTCACTTCTTTCCTTCTTGAATGTAGTGACGTATGAGTGCAATGTTGTCGCCACCCAGTATTTTTGCAAAAAGAACTTTAATTGAAGTTTTCAACTTCGAATGCCAAGGTAACCAGCTTTGATCAAAATGATGAATTGTGACAGTTTGGTTTGTCGTTCTATTTCTACAATTAATATAGTCATAAGGAGAAAATACTTCTTGAGGATAAATCGTTACGATATTAGGTAACTCTTGCTTTTGGCCATTTAGTCTTATTCCTAGCTGCGATAAAAGTGAGCTTAAAATTGATACATTGGTGATCATATTATAGCTACCATCTGGATTGATAAAGGATTTGTCTTCATATGTTTCTAACATTTTCCCAATTAAAGGATTTCCGCTCTTTGCTCCAATTGTACTTGTTGCTATAAAATTTTTTTCTTCAAAGCCCAGAAACGCTTCATCCATTAAAAAAGAATCGAAAGAGCTACAAACTTCAGTATCTGTATCTAAATAAATTCCACCGTGTTTGTATAAAGCATATACCCTTACATAATCCGTGACGAAGGCAAACTTCTTGGCTTTATATGCTTCAGATACAAACTGATTTATTTCGATATCAAAGTTATCTTCATTCCATTCTATAAACTCATAATCTGGTAGGTATTGTTTCCAGCTATTTAAGCATTTTATAAACAAGGCAGGCTTATTCCCTCTTCCAAACCAACAATAATGGATTATTTTAGGAATTGTCTCATTTACTTCTTCCATTCATCATCACCTATTCATCTGATTTAATTTGAGAAAATACTTTGATACGGAAAAACTCCGGCCACTCCACGAGTTAGTTGGACATTAAAATAAATTAGTAATAATGAAAACAAAATAATATAAACACTGATTCGAACGTATTTGTTTAATATTGAAAGGCAGTTTGGAATGAGAAGGATTGAAAAGATGTAAAAATAAGTAGCAAATCTTGCGAGTACAACCTGTTGAGTACCAAGTGTATGAAAAATAAAAGCTAGAAACATTGCATTCATATAAATGATATTTAGTGGATTTTGTTTAATGAGTTTTTGTTTATGGAATAAAGCGAATAGAAATAACGTACCAGATATGACCATTCCAACCGGACTTGCTCCATAATTTAATGTATGGTATTTATCAAGTAAATCGCTGATTCGTCCCATAATATGCGGTAGAAAAGGGATGCTACAAAACGTAATCATTGAGATAAATAAATAAAGAAATGCTGAATGATTCCTTTTCATAAAAGGATAAACCAACAATGCAATGATGGCTGTCATATGGAACGACATCGCAATGAGGATAAAACAAATATACTTTTTAGTTTCATTTAAAACAATATATTTAAGTGCATAAAATACGATTGCTACAGCAATATACTGCCTAACAATATTGAAAGATGAAAAATAAAAATACATTGTTAAAAATAAGAATACGCTGACGCCTATATGATTCGAATAACGGTTGATTGTCAGAAAAATCAGGATCAACGTAATAAATGAAGTGGTTAAAAAGATACTTTCATTATTTGTATTTATAAAATAAACAATTTTATTAAGAAAGTAGTATCCAGCCTCGATTCCTCTATTTTCATATGAGAGTAGTTTGATATGGTCAAAATATACACGATAGCTTATAAAATCTGTCCCTACTTGATCTCTAAACCCCGCAGTTAACCATAGCACTAAAAAACAGCAACCACTAAATATAGAAACAATCCATTTACTTAGCTTTTTTGATTGGCCGATTGATGAAAATAAAAATGTACTTAGTACGAGTAGATTATAACCAAGCATTTTTCACCTTCCATCTGTTTTATCGTTCATCGCATTTAACGAACTAGTTTTTTCACTCTTTTCTTTGCTTTGAATTGAAGTTGGTCCATTTTAAATTGAAATGAACTGATTGGCGTAATTTGATAGAAATGTTGATTATATGCTTCATAGTCTCCAAAAACTAGACAGCAACGATAAAATTGAGAAGCACATTCTTCTTTGAACCGATCATGATGATATACTTTTGTCAGTTCATTTGCCTTCATTAGCTTCGATAAGTACTCCTTATAATCTTCCAGTTTGTATTGTAGCTGCTTCAGATTATGCGCTTCTGCTAATTCAAAATGTATGCCATTGTTTTCAACATCTATATTTAGCCTTGATAAAGGAATAGAGACTATTTTGTTATAAATGGCAAGGCGTTCTTTTTCATCTCGCTTACCGCGCGCTGTTTGGCTATTACTTACAAGCCGGTACTGAAGTAAAGGTTCTTGTAAATTTGTAATCTCACCATATGAAGCTAGCTTATTCCATAATCCATAATCCTCAGCATATTTATGCTCTTCATCGTAAAACAATTCATTTTCTTTCATGGTTTTTGCTCTGATAATCGTAGTAGGATGTGCAATTGCATTTTGAAATAATAACCTAGTCTTCACTCGCTCTGTATCATTTAATGGTGAAATTCGTTTACTAATGAACGACTTATAGTAAAACATGTGAAATGAGGATCCTAGTAAAACAACATCAGGTGACTCATCCATTTTGCTCACTTGTAAGTCAAGGCGATGCTGGTTTGCAATATCGTCCGCATCCATTCTGACAATATACTCACCGTAGCATTCTTCAAGTCCTCGGTTTAAAGAGTAGACCAATCCTTTGTTCTGCTCATTTTGCAATAATCGTATTCTTTTATCACTAAATTGCTGAAGAATTTGAAGTGAGCGATCAGTTGACCCATCGTCAATGATGACAAATTCAAAGTCTTTAAATGTTTGATTTAATATGCTTTTTACTGCTTCTGCTAAAAACTTTTCACCATTATATACAGACATGAGTACACTTACTTTAGGCATTTACTCCACCTTTCTGACCCTTCCAGACATAGTGATCTCTTCTAATTGGTGTAAAACATTTGAAATCTCATACATTTGTACTCTCTCGAAAGCTTTCTGTCCACAAGACTGTAACAAATCCTTTTCCTGAATAAACCGTTTTATAGCTTCGGCTGTCGCTTCATAGTCTCCTACTTCCACTAATAAACCTGTTTCATGATCGATTACTAAATCTTTAATACCTCTAATGTTTGTCCCAACGACCGGCTTCCCAAATGCCATCAATTCCATAATATTTCTAGGAAGACCTTCTCGATATGAAAGTAGCATTCCGATATCACTTGCCGAAATTAGTTCTTCAATATCCCTTCGATAGCCTAGCATGTAGATTGTGTTTTCCAAGTGCTTTTTAACAATTTCGTTCTTTAGGGTCTCAAATAATGGTCCTTCACCAGCACATAAAACCTTCACTTGTGGATATTCAGTGGATAAGAAAGAAATAGCATGAATCATCTGCTGATGGTTTTTATTTAAATTTGTTTCTGCAATCATAACAATGACAAAGTCTGATGGGTCTATTCCAAGCTTCGCTCGAGATAAATCTTTTTTGTAGCTTAATACATTGTATTGATTAAGATTTAAGCCAACACCGTTTACTTTATACGTTTCAGATACTTGAAATGATTTGGCTCTTTCGTAATCCTCATCATTCATTGTGATAATAGCATCTGTAAATCTCGCCATGATTCGTTCAATTGGATAATATAGAAGCCAATTTAATAATGGCGCACCTTTGTAAAAATGAAATCCATGAGCAGTATAGATTGTCTTTAACTTTGGAAATTTCATTTTTAGTAATCTTCCGTATAAAGCTGCAATTGGTGTATGGACATGAACAATGTCATACTGATGTTCTTTTTGAATTTGTACCAACCTTTGAAAAGCCTTGCGATTCCTTAAGTCTAGAGGATTTCTTGAAAAAGGAATATCGTATACCTTTACCCCATTTGATATCAAGCTATCGTTTACTGGCCGATCAACTGCACAAGCACAGTCCACTTCAAAACCAATTTCCAGTAATCGTTGTATATGTGGTACAAGAAATGCATTAATCGTTCTACTTAATGTCGTAATATAGAGTATTTTTTTCATTCGATCACCTTTAGTACATCAAGTAAATTTTCAACATACGTATGTGGTTGATAAGCTTCTGTGTCCATCTCATTATGAAAATAAATACCATCACTTCTTCTAATACAGATTGTTGTAAATCCGAGTTGCTTTGGCATGATAAAGTCTTTTTTCAAATTGTCACCGACATAGACCATTTCTGAATAAGGGACTTTGAGTCTTTCTTGCATTAACTGAAATGATTTCATGTGCGGTTTCCAATACTTCCTGCCAAATTCATCAGTTATAATAATTTCATCGACATATTTTCCCAAATGTAATGTCTCTATTTTTCTTTGCTGAGACTCTTTATACCCATCTGTAATAATCCCTAATTTATAATTCTTCTGCTTCAACAAGGAGAGTAACTCCTTCGCATCATCTAGTAAATGAATCTCAGGTTTGTGGCCTCTATAAA
This sequence comes from Bacillus sp. JJ664, assembly GCF_036962205.1. Taxonomy (NCBI): domain Bacteria; kingdom Bacillati; phylum Bacillota; class Bacilli; order Caryophanales; family Bacillaceae; genus Bacillus; species Bacillus sp. JJ664. The sequence continues at coordinate 58,858 of NZ_JBALMS010000059.1, forward strand.
GCTTTAACAATTCTAGAATATATGACTGGTTATAATGTAAATTTAGTTCATCTAATACGCGATTAAAAACCTTTGACTTGCGCTTCGTAAACGCCAAACACATCTTTTCAAAGACAATTGTTTGAGTAACGTTAAAATCATTTGCAATTTTTTCACTAACCACTTGGTATCCACTAAATACATAATCTTTTTCTAAAATTAAGGTGTCATCCAAATCTAGTACAACAGCCCGTATCACGAGATCACACTACTTTTTTGATGAATATAAACTGTTTGGTCATATCGCAAACATAATAACTCGTCCTCATAATCTTCACTATATGACAGTTCATATCCCATTAATAACTTGTAAATAGCAATCGCAGAATTCGCACCAGCCTTAAAGCTCATCGGAGCACCTCCACCGAAGCGAGGATTAATTTCAATAAACTTAATGCTGTCTTCCGTCTTAAAGCACTGAATGGTTACTTGCCCAATCGGCTTCAATGTTTCTAGTAATTCTTTTACTTTATTAATGATAGATGCATCTTTACTGATCATCCCTTTTGAGATTTCACCACTTCTAACAGCAATTCTTTTTCGAGGCACAATGGAAAGAATTTTACTATTAAAATCCAAAAAGGCATCAATTGTAAACTCTTCTCCATCAATGAATTCTTGGACCATTGGATTTTTTACATACTGTCTAAAAAATTCTAATTCCCTCTCAGAATTTACTTTAAATGATTGAATACTTGAACTTCCATCAAATGGTTTAATAAATAAAGGCAACACGTAATCCTTCATTTCTAACGCTTCTTCTGTGATAATTTTTGGGGAGTCAAATCCGTTTATTTCAAAAAATTCCTGTGTATTCATTTTATTTATACAAATAGACAGTACATCTAAATCTGATACTAAAACTTTGGCATTCGTTTCATTTTCAATGAATTCTTTATTTTGAGCTATTCTAAGCAGATCCCAATCAATTGTAGGGATAATCAAGTGGATATTTTCTTTATGACAAATATTGATTAATGATGAAATATATTCATTGTCATGAATTGAAGGTACGATATAAAAAGAGTCTGTAAAGTAAAATGCTGGAGCAGTTGGAGAACTATCGACAGAAATCAATTTACTTTTTATATTTAATTCATTTGCAGCTTCTTTAAATTGTTTAATAAGCTCAACTCTTCTACCTGCACTTAGAAAAAGTATGTTAAATTCTTTCATATAGTCTCCTTTATTTTACAAAATGAAACGCAGACTTAACGATTCCTACTACTCTTTCTAAATCCGCCATTGTCATTTTGGTATCTGATGGTAAGCAAAGTCCTCTATTAAATAAATCATCACTGACACTCTCTTTCGTTTCAGCAGAATAAAATGGATACTTTTCATAGAAAGGCTGTCTATGCATCGGTTTCCATACATTCCTTGACTCAATACCTTCTTTTTCAAGTAACTCAATTAACTTGATTGGCTTTAATCTACTTTTTGCATCAAGCGTGATGACAGATAACCAATAATTCGGTTGACCATAATCTGCAACTGGCATCATTTGTATCTCATCAATATCAGCAAATTGTTGTTGATAAAATTGATAAATTTCCCTCTTTTGTTGAATACGTTCAGAAAGAATTGTTAGTTGGCCTCGACCAATTCCTGCTAGTACATTACTCAAACGATAGTTATAACCGAGTTCTTTATGCTCATAATGACGTTCATTTTCTCGTGCTTGAGTTGCCCAAAACTTTATTCTGCTAAGTGACTCTTCGTCATTTGAAACGATCATTCCACCGCCTGATGTTGTGATGATCTTGTTTCCATTAAAGGAAAAAATGCCAAAGTGTCCAAAAGAGCCTGTTTGTTTTCCTTTATAAGTTGCACCTAATGATTCTGCAGCATCTTCAATAATTGGGACTTGGTATTCATTACAAATCTCTAGTAATCTATCATAATCCGCACTTTGACCATACAGATTGACAACTATAACTGCCTTTGGTAGTCGATCTATTTTTTTTGCGATCCAAAATGCATTTTCTAACGCAATAGGGCACATATTCCATGTTTCTCGGTCTGAATCAATAAAAACAGGAGTAGCATTTTCATAGATGATTGGATTACAGCTAGCTGCGAAAGTTAAAGAAGAGCAAAAAACAATATCACCTTTTGTAACATCTAATGCTCTCAACGCTAGATGAATTGCAGCCGTTCCACTTGATAATGCTACGGCCGACTTCGTTCCAACTAATTCTGTAACCTCTTTTTCAAAACAATCTACATTTTCACCTAAAGGCGCAATCCAATTTGACTGAAAAGCTTCATTTACATAATCTAACTCTTTTCCGCTCATATGTGGTGAAGATAAGTAGATTTTTTTCATGCTTGTTCAACCTCTGTATTTTCGTTCCCGACAAACTTACTCATCGCAACACTTCCTTCTGGATTAATATCCGACCGTTTAATCACTTTAAAAAGTGTCATAAATAGTATCTTTACATCTAGCATTAAACTAAAATGATCCACGTACCAAACATCTAATTTAAACTTTTCATTCCAACTAATATTGTTTCTGCCATTTATTTGTGCCCAACCCGTTATACCTGGTTTAACATCATGCCGACGGAATTGTTCTTCTGAATACAGTGGCACGTATTCGACTAGTAATGGTCTTGGACCGACTAAACTCATATCTCCTTTTAAGACATTGAAAAGTTCTAACGTTTCATCAAGCGAGGTCGATCTAATAAAGTTACCAAATGGTGTCATTCTTTCTTCTACAGGTAATAACTTTCCATCAGCATCTTGCGTATTTAACATCGTCCGAAACTTGATTAACTTAAAAACTTTACCTCTTTCTCCGACTCGGTCTTGTTCAAAAACAATTGGGGAACCTAATTGAAAATAAATAAAGATGGATACGATGAGTAAGACTGGAGCAAGTGTGATTAAACCAACTAATGACACAGTAACATCCATGATTCTTTTACACTTTAATCTTATTTGCATATTAAACTCCCCTTGGATTCAAATGATTTCTCCAATTAACTAGTCATTTTAATAATTGGTTTACTGTTTACACTGCTTAATAAATATTGTTTTAGTTCATTGTCTGAGCATTCTTGTAGCTTATTCATAAGTTCTATATACCAAAGATTAAACTCACTTGGTTGAATCGCGCTTTTACCTCGGTAGATTTTAGGATAGATTTGTTCATCATGTACTTCATCACTACCAAGTAACTCTTCAAATAACTTTTCACCAGGACGAATACCCGAATATTTAATCCCAATTTCCTCTACATCATAGCCAGACAAACGAATTAAGTTTTCTGCTAAATCTTTAATCTTTACTGGCTCACCCATATCAAGAACAAATATTTCTCCACCATTTGCTAGCGTACTTGCTTGAATAACGAGCCTTGAAGCTTCGGGAATTGTCATAAAATATCTTTCCATATCTGGATGAGTAATTGTAATTGGTCCACCTTTTTCGATTTGCTTCTTAAATAGTGGTAAGACACTTCCTCTGCTACCTAATACATTTCCAAATCGGACAGATACAAATTTCGTTTTACTCATCTTATCTAAGGATTGAACGACCATTTCAGCCATACGTTTCGTAGCACCCATTACACTTGTTGGGTTAACAGCTTTGTCACTTGAGATTAATACAAAGGTATTTACACCAAAACAATCCGCTGCCTCGGCCATATTTTTAGTACCAATTACATTATTTTTAACTGCTTCATTTGGATTCTTTTCCATTAAAGGTACATGCTTATGAGCTGCTGCATGATAAATGACTTGTGGTTTATGTTTCTCTACTACTTCAAATATTCTTTTGCGATCTTGAATATCTGCAATCTCAGTAATAATATTTATTTCTCCCGCAAGCTTATGTTCCAAAAGCTCCATTTCAATTGTATAAATGCTATTTTCACCATGACCTAATAAAATAAGCTTTTGTGGTTTATACTTTATGACCTGCCTACATAGTTCGGATCCTATTGACCCACCCGCTCCAGTAACAAGAATTACTTTTTCTGAGAGACTTTCAAAAATGCCTTTTTCATCCAATTGAACGGGATCTCTTCCTAGTAATTCCTCCACAGACACATCTCGCAATTGTGTCATGCTTACATTTCCATGAACAATATCATCTAAGCTAGGTACAATTTGCGTTTTCACACCTGTTTGCAAGCAGGTTTGATAAATATTGCTTAATTCACGAGCCGTTAAAGATGGAATTGCTATGACAATATGCTGAATATATTTCTTTTTAATAATTTGTTCGATATCTTTCATCTTTCCAGCGACAGGAATGTTGAAGATCTCTAATCTCTCTTTTTTCTCACTTTCATCTATAAATGCTACTGGTAGTAAATCACAGTTTTTTTCAGTCAATAATTGACGTGCAAGTATTGTTCCACCAACTCCCGCACCGACAATTAGTGTATTTTTTTTAGTAGGTGTAACATGATAATTGGATTCATTGATTAATCTCCAAGTCAGCCTTGATCCACTTAAAAAAATAAAATAAATCATCCATGTAACAATATAACTTCGGTAGAATACGATTCCTTGTAAGGAAAAAAGAATAACAAACGAACCGCAAACTGTATATGTAACAGTTTTCAGAAGATCAACTAGCTCACTTAAACTGGCATGTTCCCAAGCTTTTCTATACATACCAAATTTAAATGAAAATAAATGGTGTAATAAAATTAAACAAGAGGCACCAATGAGTAGCTTAGGTAGTTCTACTAAACTTCCATTTACATTTAAAAATAGATGACTAACTAGGAAAGCAAATAGAATAATAAAAGAGTCAATTACTACTAACATAGAACGTCGTTTCTGATAACTCATTTGTCCCCTCTCCTTCTTAAAAAGAACCAATAAAACATCTAAATTTTTGTAGCTTGTACCATATTTTCCCCATAGTAAGCATTTCTCTATAAAGAACTGAAAATTAATATATTTTATTACACAGAACGTAAAATATTCTTATTAACAAACAAAAAATAGATCGTTTTTTTAACGCTATTTTTCACCCCTCTTATATTTATATCTATTTACACTTTATTAGGACTGTTTCTACTTTAATTTATATGACAAAACTTTCCTAATAGACTTCAATAATCAACAGATTTCTCTATAAACCTACTTTACATATCAAAGATAGGAAGGCGATTGCTATTCTTTTTTGAGAATGTTTAGGTTTTCATTGTAAAACGATTTCTTTCGTGTTTTTTGATAAAACAAAAAACCAGATGCAAATGAATGCATCTGGTTTTTCTAAACTATTTTATTACTTCTGTACAACTACTTTTACTGGAGTACTTTCGTTACCTTGTTGATCAATTGAAATGATTAATAGAACCGTTCCAATTTTTTGTCTTGGAATCTCTAAAGTGAACTTTCCTTTCGAATCTGCAGTATCGGCACTAATGATTTCATTACCAATTTTTACTACTACTAAAGAATTCGCTTCAGCTGTTCCCATAATTTTTTTATCATTATCTTTTACAACTCCCTTTACAATCGGTGAATCTGGTGGAGTTGTGTCAACTACTGTTACCTGCGTAACAGAACTTCTGTTACCTGCATTGTCGACAGATACAATTGATAAAATTGTTCCTATTTTTTGTTTAGAGCTTAATAGAATAGAGAAATTTCCTTCTTGATTCGCTATACCTTTACCAAGAATTGTATTTCCTACTGAAACAGTGATCGTTGAGCCTGCTTCTGCTTTACCAATTACTGTACCGTAGTCTTTTATCTCAGTTACAACAGGTGCAGATGGCGCAGTAGCATCAATAACAGTTACTTCAGTCTGAGTACTTCTGTTTCCTGCTTTATCAACTGCAACGACAGTAATTACCAATCCTGCTTTTTGTTTCTCACCAATTGAAATGTTGAAATGTCCATCTTGGTTTGTGACACCTTGACCAAGAATATGATCTCCAACAGAAGCAATAATTGTTGAGCCTGCTTCTGCATTACCTGAAACATTTGTTTCAAAATCTTTCACATCATTTACAACTGGTGCAGTAGGTGGAGTTGCGTCTGTTACAATTACCTCTACACTGTCGCTAACATTACCATTTTCGTCAACGGCTGTTACCTTAACCTTTGTACCTGCACCCAGCTTTGTAATATTCATTTCGAATTTACCTGTACTGTCTGCTGTAGCTTTGCCAATTTCTACATCCTCTACTTTTGCAGATACTTTAGCTCCTGCTTCAGTTGTTCCACTAATTGTTACATCTTTATCATTTAAAGTATTAACCTGTAAGATTGGACTTCTTGTATCTGATCCTACTAATTCCTTCGTATCGCGTACACGAACTCGGCTACCATCTGTAAATTTACCTGACAAACCGACTGCTTCTAATGTATCACCGATTTTCAAGTCAGGTACAGGTCCACTTTGATTTGTAATGTATCCATCTGTAAATACAAGAGTATCGCCTGAGCCATCATTAATGATATAAGAATTTGCATCATACTTAGAAACTACTTTACCCTTCACTTTAACAAGAAGTCCTTGGTTTTCTTCCGACGTAGCAGCACCAGTTGTCACTTCTTTAGGTGTAATTGGGGTAGTTTTACCAACTTTTATGACATCTGTCGCAAAACTATTAAACTCAAATTCTTTATTGTTCTCAAACGTTTTGATATGGCCATAAATTCTAACTTTATCACCGACTTCTAAAGATCCTTCTGGGGCTTCTTTAAATGCCATGATACCACCTGTTTCATCTTGTACATAAAATGCATCAAAGAATACTCCTGCAGCAGTCGTTACTGTTCCTTCAATTACTGCTTCTTTATCCTCTTCAAGCTTACGTACATCACCAATCTTTGATACCTTTGTCTCACGATGAGCTAACCAGTTGATTGCATTTAGAGAAAATTCATTATTCCCTTTAGGTTCGTATGACTCATCCATTTGTTTATCATTAAAGATATTCATACCTGAAACGATGATACGACCTTTTTCACCGATCTCCTCAGATGCAATTAATGGAATTGCTGATCCACCTGTTTCATCTGAAATATTATCATAAGTGTATCCACCTTTAATATTTCCTTCATAAGTCGTTTCGTTTCCTTTACCAAGGATAACAACTTTTCCACCTTCAACAAGTGGCCCGTTATTTTCTCCGGCAAGACTAACTCCACTATAATAATCAAGGAATGAGACTCTGTCTGTAATATAATTTGACACTAAGCCTGGGTGTATTCTTACTGCATATGGTGATACTTTTGGGTCACTCCAGAAGTTACCTGACTTACTATCATCAAATACTCCATCATTATTGATTCTAATTTTGGTTCCGATATCTGCTAGTAATGGATTACTAATCGTTGGATCAGAACTGTTATTACTCTTACTAGTAAGTAGTAATGAACCACCATTCTTCACAAAATTAGCAACCGCTGTTCTTTCGTCTGCTGATAAAGCTGTTCTAGTAGCAGTAATCATTAGGACTTGAACATTACTTAGCACAGCATCAGTTAGGGCTTGTTTATTTTCTACAACTGTGTAACCTTCTTTTTGAAGTTGAACTGTATATGATTTTAAATTATCTTTGTACGATCCACTATCTCCAGAAGTATTTTCATTACCGTGATATGCATCTATTAATACCTTGATGCCTAATGGTTCTTTTATTTTAACTGGTAAGTTAAATTTCACATCACCAATATCTAGACTATCAAGTGAAGTCACAACTGCGATTATTTGATGGTCTCCAACGAGTGGCGTATTCCATGTCGCTGTTGCCGTTGCTGAATTTTTGGATAAAATTGATGAAATATTATTTGTTCCTATAAATTTATCTTGTTTCACTTCATCGTAGTAAAAATCTACTTTTAAATTGTTGATTGTTTGTGTTCCGTTATTAGCTACTGTAGCTTTTAAAGTTGCAGGATTCCCTCCAACAATAACATCCCCAACAACATCAATTCCGTTTACTTTTACATCTACTGATTCTTCTTTCGACCAAATTGGAGAAGAATAAACTCTTTCACCATCCATTTGAGTTACTTTTACAACGAACCATTGTTGTCCACTTGGAACAGTAAATGATGGTTTCCATGTAAAATCCTTCGTCATTGGTTGAATTGAATCTACTACTTTACCACCATTTGTGATTAATTCTACCTTTGCAATACGATCATCAGATTGGTAGCCTGATGGTAGATAACTGTAGTCGCTATCCGTACGTGATTCTGTTACTAAATCACTACCAGAAATATTAAAATTAAGTGTTTTACTATCAACAGTTGATCCCATGTAGTAGCCATTTGCTAACACATCTAAAGTAAAGTTAGGATCCTCTTCCATGTAAACACGCATATTTCTCATTGAATGCATTAATGAATCTTGAGAAAGATCATCCGCAACAATAACTGTACGCGCATTTGTTTGTCCCCATGAACCTTCATGATTATCCTCACCGTAAGTTGGTGCAACATGCCATCCTAAGTCTAATGTTGAGTAGAATTTTTTATCAGCATTAGCATATCCGTAGTGACCTGAACCATTACCTACTTCAAGCATTGTGAACAGTTTATCTACTTTAGCGTCATAAGGTTTAAAATTATTAAAAGCATTTGCTGACATATCTGGATGGTTAAACTGACCAACAATATCATCATAAGTTAGTACCCATGAATAATATTTGTTTAAGTCTTGATATTGTTTTCCATTGATATTACGGTCAATAAAGTTTTCAGTTCCAAAAATATTTGAATGTCCCCATGTTGTAGAAGTCATTTCAAATGCTGGGAATACTACATAATCACCATTTTTTGTATACTGTTTCGCTAAATCCTTTGTTAATTGCCATTGTTCTCCACCAGTACGTTCTGTCATCCCTTTACGGTCAACATTATCCGTACCTGATAGACTTGCATCAATATCATGCGAGTGGTCAGAAAATGCAAAGAAATCATAATTATGTGCTTTACCTGCTTTTAAAGCATCTTCTGGTGTCCCTGCTCCATCATGTGAAATATTCGTATGGTTATGTGTTGTTCCACGATAGTGTTTACCACCAGTAAAACGCTGAACAACTTCAAAAGTCCATTGTTTTTCACTACTATTGCCTTTGCTATCTTTCGCCGATACTTTTACAGTATGATTTCCGATTGAAAGATCTTGAGTTACAGCATATTTTACTTGGCTCTTATTAATCGTTGCTGCTGGAGACTTAATTTCAGTTCCATCAACCCATAATTTAACAGTATCAACATCTACTCCACTTGGATCATTCAATAATACAGAAATTTCCGGTTGTGGTGTTTCTACTTTCGTTTGATCTTGAGGTGTTTCCCCATTAAAAGATGGGCCTACTAAATCATCTTTTAAAGATACTTTATGAGGTGCAGTACTTGAACCAGAAGTTACAGTTCTTGCACCTGCGATTGCCTCGATATAGTACTCAAATCCGTTTGAAGGAACGTCCTTCGCTTGTAATGTAACTGTATAACGTCCTTCACTACCTTTTATCATTGGTAATGTTGTATAAGTTGTACCACCTGTTGCACGATAGTAAACTTTTACAGATTCTGCTCCATCAACAGTTGCCTCGAATTCTATATTAGTGTCTTTATAGTCTTCTGTAATAGGCGTATGTGAAATATTTAAAACAGATGCGATATCACTTTTACCACGTGGGTACACTTGGTAACCATTCGTCGCATTTGCATTTGTCGTATATTGCCCTAAAATCCCAGTAATTGTGTATGTTTTACCAATAACTAAATCAGTATCTGGTGTAATACCCGTATTACTCATTACTCTCAAAGTAGTTGCTTTATTATTTTCATCAACTAACGTTACATTGTAATTTGGAGGTGTACTTGCCGTTGCAGATACTTTTCCTGTTAGTGTTACTAAGCTACCCTCAAGTGGCTCTGCAACAGCAAAAGTAGTTAAATCTAAAATTGTTACATCTTTTGAAACTGGTACAGCATTACCTTCATCTAACTTTACAATACTAGTCGTATCAAATTCTGTTAACCCATTGTAATAGATGACCTTTCCTGTCACGCGGACTTTATCACCTTTTACAACATTGAACCCAGCATCATATGATGTACTGAATACATTAATTCCACCTGTTGCATCTTGAAGATAGAAGTTTTGCTTTTGTGTCCCAAGAATTCCATTATCAACAGTTACTACACCTTCAATTGTGTAATACTTATTCAGATTAACTGGTTTCCCTGTTGTTTTATCTGATTCGCGTACATCTTTTACTGGTGTAACTTGATCTGTCGCTGTTTTTGCAACTGATACTGTCGCGCTTTCAAGTTTGATCCCTTTTGCACTGTTTGATTGCTGTGTCACATAAATTGTATTTGGTGCATTATTGATCTTAGCTGTAAAACTACCTGTTGCACTTACTTTTACTTCTTCATTTAATAGTCTTTCAGATATTGTAGCAGTAGCATTTGGATAGATATTAATAATTGAAGATGCAACGCCAGCACCATTATTACCAATTAATGTTCCTACCCCATTGCCGTCAACCATATAACTTAATTTAGACGCATCAATTAAAGCGCTTTCAGTTGCTTTCTGAATCTCAATTACGTCGCTTTCATCTTTAGTAGTTTCCGTCGCACTTACAAATACTGAAGTTAATTCTTCAGCAGAAAAGTTCACTTCGAAACTGCCTTCTGCAGAAGCAACGATTGTTGATAGTTTAGTAGTTTTTGTAGCATTATCATATATATTTACTATTGCACCGCTTGGAACAGCACTAGTAAGACCACTTACTTTCCATTCAGTACCTTGTTTCTTCAACTGAATATTGTTTCCAATTGGTTGTAAGCTCGTGTTTGAAACCATTGGAGCTTCAGTTGGGCTTGCTGTGTTTTTTGGTACAGGTGTTGCTGCAACAAAATCCTTCACATTATCGTCCGTATCCCATGCATTTCCTTTTCCACTACTTGGGGAAACGTTTGCATACGGTCTACGTTGAGCACTTGTCGTGTTCGTAAGAGACGGAGTTGTTGGACCAGTCCCCTCAAATGCATTTGTTCCACTTCCATAACCTACAAAATCAATGATATTCGCTCCAGTTGGATTTGTACCTGAAAGTGCAGTAGTATTATTTACTAATGCTACCTTTCCTGCTCCTCCTGCCATAGTTAAGGAACCAGTATTATCAGGAGTTGGTAAAGGCTTATCCTTTACAGTAGCTCCTGCTGCTTCTTGTACTAAAAAATAACTATGTGCTTTGATCGTTCCAGTTAAAGCAGTTGACGTCCAACCACTTCCAGTTGAACTAGCGTATTGAACCGACCAATTATCTAATACAACATCACTGTCCGTTGGATTATAAAGTTCGATAAAATCATTCGTATATGTTGCTCCTGAGTTTCCTCCGCCGCCATATACTTGACTAATTACTACATGATCTGCAATTGCTGCTTCAGCTCTATTTATCAATCCGCTCGGCAAAAACGTGCTTGTTAATAATAAAGCTGACAAGACCATGCTCGTCCAACGCTTAATCTTTCTTGTTTTTAACTTCATTTCATCAACATCCTTTAGTAAAATTTGGTGAAATAATTATTGCTAAAAAACAGTTTTGTCCCTTCTTCTGTAAACGTGTAATATATCAGTAATTCATTGTAGATATATTGCCTAAATAATTATATGAAATTTTTAAATGTAAAGAAATAACTTTATTTTAAAATTAGTTAACATTTTCTGTAAATTTTTTATTACTACTATACAAACTCAATTATTCTATGTTTATATTAAGTTGTTTCATTTATCATTATTAATGAATAAATCCTAACAATAGGCTAAACTAATGAATATTTTAATAGAGTACAGGGGGATATTTCAGTGCTTCATTTTTTTGACGATCTGAAAAAATTTATACTAAGAAAGAAATCCAGCCACTTGGTTTTGCGCTTTATAACACTAGCTTTACTTTTACTCATTGTCCTTCCACATAACGTATCAGCACATAATTATAGTGCTAGTTTTACAAATATTAAGTTCGAAAAAGAACAAACTGAAATGACATTTACAATTGATTCAATTTCTCTTATTGAATTAATTGACGGGATAGACCCAAATAATAATTTTAAACTTGAAAAATCAGAATTAAAGAAAGAGGAACACCATTTAGAGGAAATTGTTTCTGAGAAGCTTTCTCTTGATAAGAATAACGAAGAACAAGCACCTACTGTAGAGAAAATGAAGAAGATTAAAAAAGAGGATGTAGAATATATAGAGTTTACAGTTCTTTTTCCTGCATTTTCACCGGGTGACACAATCAGCTTAAATGATGGATTCTACACAGGTGACTCGGGAACAACGAATTATGTAAATCTATTAACAGCTACTTATGGATCTGAAACGAGCCAAGCTGCTCTACAAGGAACAAGCAGAACATGGACAATCCTTTTAACAGAAGCTCAGCAAGATCAACAAGCAACTGATGGACAAGCACAAGATACGAAACAAGTAACTGATTCTAAATCTGATGAAGATACTTCTTCTTGGCTATCATTTTTCAAACTAGGGATGCTTCATATACTAACTGGATATGATCATTTATTATTTTTATTTGCATTACTACTTAGCAGGCAATCATTAAAACAATTTATCGGAACAATCACTGCTTTCACCCTTGCACATAGTATTACATTGACCCTAGCAGTTTTAGGCATTGTTGACCTACCTTCTAAATTTGTTGAATCAGTAATCGCACTAAGTATTTGTTATGTTGCTATAGAAAATATATTTAAAGAAAAGATTAAATATAGATGGGCAATTACATTTATATTTGGTTTAATTCACGGGATGGGATTCGCTAGCATATTAAAAGAAATGGAACTTCCGAAATCAAATCTAGCCGTAGCACTATTAAATTTTAATCTTGGAATTGAGTTTATCCAACTATGTATTGCACTTCTAATCGTGCCAATCTTATTAAAACTACAAACTCTATCAAAGTACCAAAAATATGTAAAAATAGGTTCAGTTTTCATTTTTATCCTTGGGTTAATTTGGTTAGTTCAAAGAGTACTGTAAAATAAGTAATTTTAATTTATAAAAAAAGGGCTGTCTCATAAATCAATTTGACATGAGGCGCCCTTTTTTCGTTTATCAGATTCATTCAATTTTTACTTTAAAGCATATTTGTAATTAGCACCCTCAACAGCAGCATCATTTGCTTTGTGGTCTACTAATTCTACTTTAATTTCATAGTTTCCTACTGAAGGAAGTTTCATTTTAAATGGAACTGGATAGCCTTCAGCCATTTTTAATAGGGTTAAAGAAAGATCACTTACTTCACCATCTTGTGGTACGTATGCAATACCTTGGCTATTTGTAGTTGATTGAAGTGCGTAGCCTGCTAAGTAGCCAAATGTTAGATTCTTAACTGGCACACCGTCTTTTGTGATCAATACTTTAAATTTAAGCTGTGAACCGGCTGGTCTTGTAAAAGTTTCAGGAAGCTTTGCATTTACGATGAATTCTTGCTCTGTATTAAATGCTAAACTTGTACCACCTAAATTTACAGCAATAAACCCAGCTGTAGTTTGAGTTGACTTAATTGATTTAACAGCTTTACCAGAGCCATCCTTCACTTCACCAACAAACGTTACTGCTGGTTTAGCAGTTAAATCACTTGTAGCTTGCTCTTCAAGTGTAAGCGTTGTCACTAGTCCTTTAGAAGAAGCGTTTGTTACAGTATAACCTTCTACATTAAAGTCTGCTTTATCTACACCAGATACTAGCTCTGAAAATTGTACAGTAACAGCATCTAACTTACCATTTTTATTCATATCAAGAGTTTGCACTTTTGTAAGTGTTACAGCTTTTGCAGCAATTTTAAAGCTAACATTTACTTTCGTTGTAGCCATTACTTTGCCTTTATTATCTTTTACTTTTGAAACTGTTAGACCTGCAGTAAATGATGCAGTTCTTTTTTCAACACCTTTAATTGTTAAAAGTGCTTTATTTCCAGACAATGTAACCTTTGTTACTGTAATCCCACTGTTTTTAGCAAATGAATAACTGTTCACTTTTACCGCAGACTTTTTATCTATTGCTTTGTTAAATTCTACAACTACTGTTTTTGTATTCACTGCAGTAACTTTTTTAACAGTTAATTTTGGTTCTTTCACTGATTTAGCACTAATTACTGAAGGCGTTAAGGCAGATGCTACTAAAGCTGCAGACAAAGATGTCATTAGTACATTACGTTTAGAAAATTTTCTTTTCATACTAATCAATCACTCCTAAATGTTCATTAATTGCTAGAATATACCAACTAAGTAGATTGTATATGATAAAGAAAAGGCAGTCTACTAATTTTTTTATTATTTTGAATAATTAAAATACTAGTATAGTTATTTATTACATCACATCTTCATTTAGGCAGTATGACAAATAAAAAAGCTATTACCGTTAAGATAATAGCTTCTTACTGTTTTTGATATTTCCAAATATTACTTACTGTTCAGTCCAGAAGTCAGTTTCAAAACCAGCTAGATCATGGTATGGATACAGAGGTTTCAATTGCTTCGCTTTTGTCCATAAATCCCTAGTTTTCTCCAAAGCTTGCAACGACTTTTTATAGTTCTCATCTACTGTAATATAATTTACGTTTCCTAGATGTTGCAGTGAGTAACCTGTAATTTCCTCAAAAAATGTCTTACTAGCGTAGTCTAAAGGATCACCTTTTACAATATAATTTGTAAAGATTGGTTTGAATAGCGTTTGAATCTTTTCTGTTTTGGTATGAAGCTTTTTAGAACCATTATCTAACAAAACCCCAAGTGAATTAAATGTAACTCCTTGTACAAATGGGTGGTCTTTCATTTTTACATCCTGCACTAGTTGATAGCCTATATACTGTGCCAAATAACCCCCAAATGAGTGTCCTGTTACATAAACACTCGCACCAGCATTTTCTTTTTTATTTAAGATTTGCTTCACCCATTTATATGCTTGCTGTGCTTGTTCATCAACAACTACAGGTGAAGCATTTTCTGGTGAATCAAAACCAATTAATCTCTGATATATATCTTGTAAATTTATTTTCTTTAATCCACTAAATGCAAATAAAAGACTATTGTCTTTCGTATTTTTAAGAGCAATTGCTGAAAAACCAATTTGTCCTGATGTTATTGAAGCTAACTCATAATCACTTAACCGCTCATGCATTTCTGTATATAGTGGTTCAGCAACACCTTGGTGTTCAGTCAATTGCTTACCAATTTCATTTTTTAGAAATGGTTCGTAGGATAGCTCTGCAGCTGTTAACATTACGCCATCTGGTAAATTTTCTAAAATACTATCTGGTAATTTCTCTAGAACTCTTTGTTCACTACATCCTGTTGATGTAAATAAGGTTAATACTGCGAAACAAAATAAAACAACACGATAATTCATGAAATACCTCCTTTCCGACAATCTCTCCCTCCATATTATGTCCACGACCATTCGACATGTTCATCTTTTTCCCAAAAAATACGAAAATTATACATGTTTTTAATTGACAGTTTTACTTTTTAAATGATATTATAAAAATTTTGTTATTTCGTTAAACAATGTTATACTTGATTTATCATAGGTTTTTCGGAGGTGGATACATTGTTCAAAATTGGCGATCAAATAATTTATCCCATGCAAGGAGCTGCAGTGATTGATTCCATTGAAGAAAAGGTCATACAGGGTGTAACACAGCAATATTACATTATCCATATGCCTGCCAGTAATATGAAGTTAATGATTCCGAAAGGGAATGTTTCAAGAACGAAAATTCGATTAGTAGAAGATCACGACCACTTAGAATCTGTATTAGATGATTTTTCTAATGGTCTTCCAGATGATTCACTATCATGGAAACAAAAATATGATGTGAATATGAAAAAACTCAAATCAGGTGAATTACTAGCTGGTGCGCAAGTTGTACGTGATTTAACGATACAAAGTAAAGAAAAACCTTTAAACCCAAGTGAGAAAGAAATGCTCGACACTGCAAAAAGAATGTTTGTAGGAGAATTAAGTTTGATTAAAGGTATATCTCAACTGGAAGCGACTGAATTGATTAATGAGGCTTTAAAATAAATGAGGAAAAGAGCTGAATTCAGCTCTTTTTTTGTTTTTTTATCTAGGTACTGATCTTGGGGATTTACTAAAAGACAAAAAAAGACTGTTAGCAAAATTGCTAACAGTCTTTTATCTCATAAGTGAGAATTATAATTTAACTACGTTTTCAGCTTGAGCGCCACGGTTACCTTGAGTGATCTCAAAGCTTACTTTTTGGCCTTCTTCAAGTGATTTGAAACCTTCGCCTTGGATAGCTGAGAAATGTACGAATACATCGTCTCCACCTTCAACTGCGATGAATCCAAAACCTTTTTCTGCGTTAAACCATTTTACTGTACCTGTGTTCATAATGCGAACCTCCATATATCCTGTTTTTTTTACACTTAATGAGTATTGTTAAGAAAAAATACACACATTATAACAGGATGAAAATTCGTCCCTTTTAACACATGAATTGAATTAACCAATTCTTATTAAGTATGTAGTTATTGTATCATAGATTTTACTGAAAAACAAATTGTGTTCTAATTTTTAAAAAATAAAGTTCTTTATTCTAATATAGGACCTTATAAAACCCTTTATTTTGCTGGTTCTGCGGCCAGTATCAATCCAATTGGTAAGTTTTTCTTCATAATACTATTGAAGTATGAATGTGGCACAGGTTTATTTCCTACATATGGAGAAATTTCAATTGTAAATCCTGGACGTTTTTTTACTGCAACGTACCAATCTTTATAACCGCCTCCTCCACCTTTAGCAGGTGCAACTAGGCTATAACCTGTTTGTTTTGAAAGTTTAGTAGCGATTGCTTTATCTCTCGTAAACTGACTACCTTTTTGGTTATAGTGCCAAAAAATAATATTACCAGAAGAATGATAAGCAACTGTATTTTTAAAGTTATGTTTATTCGTAAAATCATATAAAGCCTTTACTTCTGGTTCACTTAAAGGTTTGCTACCCTTATGATTATCCGGTCCAGGTTTCGGTTTATTTCCACTAATTTTGCTCCAATTGGCTGGATATTGACGATTTAAGTCAACACCACGAATATTTGCTTTCCAAGCCTTAAAGTTTTTGCTTCCATTATTAAGTTTAATGACTTGACTCGGATTTTTGGCACTATTTGCACCTTCTTGTACTAACATAACCCCATCAGGGTTTACCATTGGTACAAAGTAAATAGATGTTCTTGTTAAAAGTTTTTTTACGTCATAGCCATTTATTTTTGTATTCTTTTCATAAGCATTAGCATATTGATCAAGCATTTCCATTAACACATTGGTTGTCATATGCTCACGGGCATGATGAGAAACATTTAAACTAATCTCTTCTTTTCCCGTTCCAAGTTTAATCGTATATATATTTCGCCCATCGACTGATTTCCCTATTATTTCTACCTTTGTAAATGAAGGATACCATGCATTTAATTCCTGTAAATCTGCAATCATTTCATTATAGCTATAATCACCTGACGGATTTACATAGTTATTTGTCTTAAGAGAAATATCGGTTTTTGTAATGTATCCCGTATTCCCGCCAATTTTTACTACATAAAATGAACCATATTCCCCTTTTATGTCTATTCTTTGTCGAGCCGGAATCTCTGCTATGATATTTGATTTATTTACTGCATTTACAATTTTTGTAACTCTTTTCGTCATTCCTACCTTTATTGTAACTGCTTTAATTGAAATAGTTGGTACAGGTATTTTTCCACCTGGTACTGGAACTGTACTATCTTTTTCTATATAAGCAGTTGTATTTAAGTATTGAATAATAAGGTATTGATCTTTTTCACCTATTTTTTCAAATAAAGTATTACTCTTTACAGTCCCTTTATTTACTAACTTTCCATTTTCATTTAGTAATAGGTTTGTATTTGTCATGACTTTAAAAACTTTTTCAGTCGGATGAATCTCCCATAATGTAGCATCACGAACTTTACTTTTTAAAACAGAACCTAAAGTTTCGTTATATTGTACAAAAAATACTTCTGCATCTTCTTTTTCAACCTTTAATAATTGGTTAGCTGGTATTTGTACAGTTGATATTTCACCAGTTTCTATATTTTGTACTGTTTGTTCAGCTATTTCTAATGTAACCACCCATTTTTCTGGTACCACTTGATCAGTGGAAGCTTCCGCAAATACATCCTTAACCATGTTAAATGTTAAGAAAAAAACAATAAAACTTATTAAAAACTTTTTCAAAACTTTTCACCCCTCTAGTTAGCAAAATACAAAGTTGTCTAATAAAAACGAAAAGCCCCCTGCTTAGGGAGCTTATTATTTATTATTTTAGTATTCTATTACTTTAGCATTCTTTTTGCCCCAGTATATTTAGGACCCCAATAGCCTCCACTTAAAGAGTCAATTTTGATTCCTTTACTACTTGAAGCACTAATGAATTTATTATTTCCAACATAAATTCCAGCATGTGAAATACCAGATTTGTAAGTATTGCTGAAAAACACAAGATCGCCTGGCTCTAAATCATCTTTAGATACAGATTTACCAACACCGAATTGATCAGAAGAAGAACGTGGTAAACTAATTCCCGCTGCTTCTTTGTATACATAACGAGTAAATCCTGAGCAGTCAAATCCATTTGGAGTTGTGCCTCCGTAAACATAATCTACACCTATATGTTGTTTTGCTTCATTTACGATATCATTACCATCCATAGTTGCGGCTGATGTTTTACTTAGAGGTTGTCCAACTAGGAATAGGAAAATTATTGAAAGTAGTATAAAACCTTTTTTCATTCTTTTCACTCCTAGACATGTATGTTTCTACTTTATATACCAATTTATCTGATAATTCGATAATATCATGTTTTTTTCTCCCTTATGTTACAGATATATTACAAGTTGTTTACCGTTTATTTAAATACACCAAAAAGTTACAAAATAAAGCAGCATCATTAGTCAAATTTCAATTTCATCCTACTTTTTTCAACTTTATTAACTAATTTAAATCTGTTTTCATCATATGTAATAATCAAACTGATACTTTTTCCTTTTCAACTATGTGTAATGTATCTGTTTAGGGTATAATTACCAATAAGAATGTTACGAGTTAGGAGGCAGAGGATGCTTCAACGTGATTTAAATAAAGATGTGATTTATGAACTCTCATACTCGCTTTTTTCTAAGCTTTCTCCACAAAATATGAGAGATGCGGAGCTTGTTGAAAGTGGTTTACAGCTTTACCGACAAGGACAAGTTTATAATGTTTCAGTTAGAGACGGTAGAATTGTCGGAGTGGTAGAAGAAGCAGATCAAATTCATTTACCAATATTACATATAAATAATCATGATCAAAATGGATGTGATTGTTACGAAGCACCTCCATGCCAACATCAGATTGCTCTTTTATGCTATGCGGCAGCATCATTTTCTTTGGTTGGAGACATCATGAGGAAATTTAAGCAGTCGTCTTTGAAAAATATCCCAAATATTATCACAGGCCGACAATTGCTAGATCAGATGAATACCATTCAGGAAGATAAACCAAAAGAAACTGTTGAATTATTTGAAAAGAAATATAAGGAGTATATAGAACAGCAACGAACATCATTTTACCAAGATGTTTATTTTGTTTACCCTTTATATGAACGTTTTTATCATGGTTTGTTAAATCAACAACCTCGACAAGAAAAGGAAAAACTACTGTATCAGCTGCTGGCAGCTATTTTCACGATGAATAAAATGGTGAATCAAATTGAAATTCAAAGTACAGTTTATGACAATGCTCAATTACCAAGAGAAATGACAATGCTAGAAAATCAAATAGAGGCCGTAAGTAGACAGTTACATAATATTACTGGTGGTTCTGTTTCACTTCAATATGAGGATGTGCTTAGACAGCAGCTAAAATCTTTACTATTTGATCGAAAGCTTTGTTTAATACCGAGATATAATTCTTTCCGTCATGTATATAAGGAATTATTGAATAATGAGAAGAAATTACACAAAGATTTAGAAGATTTTTCGAAGATCCCAGAAGATTACTATGTTGACTTAGGTATGGCCCAGTTACATTTTTTATTAAAAAATGATGATGACATGCTAACCATTATGAAAAAATATAGTCAGAATGAACGCACTTTGTATAGCTTTACTTATTGGATTGAAAACTTACGGAAAAATAATGAAACTGAACGTCTGTCAAAATTTTTACCTTTATATTACGAAATGCTACTATACTATCTCCAACATGGAGATGATGAATATGCAAAGAGTACTTTTGCCAAACATTTTCTATCACATTATGAATACAATAGCTTTTATACAAATCAAACCGCGGGCTTAGAGGTCGTTTACCAAGCACTTCTTCCTTATAGTGAGATGCAGTATACAGATTATTTAATGCATAATCAGGAATATAAGCGTTGGACTGAATTACAAATGTATTTATATTCATATCAGCCTGAACAAATAGATAAACATGATTTACAGGAAGCACATAAGCATGACCCACAATCTGTTCTTCCAATTTATCATCATATGGTTCTATATTATATTGAGCTAAAGGGTCGTTCTAATTATAAATTAGCAGTTCGATATTTAAAGAAACTGAAAACTAATTACAAGAAATTAAAGCGTATCAATGAATGGAATGATTATATTCATTATGTTGAATCTCAATTTATTCGTTTACGTGCACTTCAAGAGGAATTAAGGAAAGGAAAATTAGTCAATGAAGCGACTAGCAAATCTTAGTGTTGCGGTAAAATGGGTAGAGAATAAAGGTCTACTCATTTATGGGATGCAAAGTCACGGTGGCATTTTACCGGTAAGCGTATGGAAGCATCTATTGTTTCAGTGGCATGAACCTTCATACTATGGGACTTTACTACAATCTAGTCGAGTTGGACAGATTGAGGGTATTCTATTAACTCCTATTGAAGCACTGACTTTTTTCAAAGAACATCATGAGAATTCATTAGTAGAAATAACATATCTTGATGAAGCAAAAGAATTTCATCAAACGATTTCACAGCTTTATCCTTCATTTCATGAAGGGCAAGTTTCACCAAGTTTTGCACATTATCAAGCCGGAAATGAATTATGGAGAATCGATGGTACAGAGCTTTTAGAGCCTACTGTACAAGAATTAGTATCAGCAGCAATTAAGCAACAGTTTGAGATTGGTTCAATTCATTCAAAAAAGTGGGAGATTTCAAGAGGCCTGTATCATAATCCGACTTACTTAAAACAACAGCTTACTCATAGTATTGATGAGGATGACTGGCATGTGAAAATCGGACTTAGAGATGATGATGTTCCATTCTCAATTCGTTTAGTACTTGAAGAACCGATGAGTGAACATGATGATTGGCATTTACGTACATATTTAATAGATGAGAGAAAAGCGATTAAGCCATATGAATATAGTGGACATCCATCCCTCCATAGTAAGCATGAGTCATATGCTGAATATTTGGATCGCACGTTTCAGGGAGTTGGATTACTTGTTCCTACTTTAATAGAAGACAATCAACCGAGAAATATTCTTTCAGAGCAAGATGCTTGGACGTTTTTGACGGAAGATAGTGAAAAGGTACTCTCTGCAAATATTCAAGTACTGTTGCCAAGTTGGTGGCAGGCTTTAAAACAAAACAAAATGACGCTAAAAGCAAGCGTAAAAGGCAAGCCTACAGGGAATTCATTCTTCAATATGGAAACACTGGTTGATTTTAATTGGCGAATCTCTACAAACGGAATGGAGCTTTCTGAACAGCAGTTCCAGCAATTTGTTGAAAACCAACGAAGATTAATTCAATTTAATGGACAATGGATTGCACTCGACCCAGCCTTTATTGCACGAATGAAGAAAATGATGGAAAAAGCAGAAAAGCAGGGATTACGATTTCATGAAGTACTGCAACACGAATTACTTCAAGGGTCTGAAAAAGTTGAGGATGACAATTCCCCGTTTGCTGAAGTTGAAATTGAAGTTGATGATGTTTTCCGAGAATTAACGAAACGACTTACATCAATTAATGATGTTCCTGAGTTAGTAAAGCCACATGGACTACAAGCAACTTTACGAGCATATCAGCAAAAAGGATTTGAATGGCTTATTCATTTGAAAAACATGGGATTCGGCGCATTACTTGCAGATGACATGGGGCTTGGGAAAACCATTCAATCGATTGCATATTTAGCATATAGAAAAGAGCACGAGGAACAACGAGGTGCCTCTTTAATCGTTTGCCCTACATCTGTGATCAATAACTGGAAACGTGAAATCGAAACTTTTTATCCAGATTTAACAATTCATGTTCACTACGGTGGAAATCGACTAAAAGGTTCTGACCTTCTTTCAATTGTCAGAGATGTTGATATCATCATTACTTCTTATGCTTTAAGTGTGCTAGATTATGAAGACCTTAAGCAATATGCATGGAAATCTATCATTTTAGATGAGGCGCAAAATATAAAAAATCCGACTACGAAACAATCTAGAGCAGTTCGCGGATTAAAAGCCGAGCATCGTATTGCATTAACTGGTACGCCAATGGAAAATCGCTTAACAGAGCTATGGACAATCTTTGATTTTATCAATAGAGGTTATCTAGGTACGTTAAATCGATTTGTTGGAAATTACGTCAATCCAATTGAAAAAGATCGAGATGAGGAAAAAATCAGTGCAGTTCATCGATTAATCGCACCTTTCTTACTCCGACGAACAAAACAGGATGAGGATGTAGCCTTAAATTTACCACCAAAGCAAGAGCAAAAAATGCTTTGCCCATTGTCTGTTGAACAAGCAGCTCTATATGAACAAGTCGTTCAGGATAGTTTAAAGCAAATTGATACTTTAAGTGGGATTGAAAGACGCGGTCGTATTTTGTGGATGTTAAATAAACTGAAACAAATTTGTGATCATCCTTCATTGTTTTTGAAAGAATCACAACTTGTCGAATTTGAAGATCGTTCAAGCAAGGTTGAAAGATTATTTGAGTTAATCGATCCGATTTTGGAACAAAAGGAAAGCTGTCTAATCTTCACTCAATATGTCAGAATGGGTGATATGTTAAAAGAAGCTATTCAATCAAAATTTGGAGAAGAAGTACTTTTCTTAAATGGAAGTGTACCGAAAAATGCTCGTGATCAAATGATTAATCGTTTTCAAAATGGTGAAGTAAAGATATTTATCCTTTCACTTAAAGCAGGTGGAACTGGATTAAATTTAACAGCTGCAAACCATGTAATGCACTTTGATCGTTGGTGGAATCCAGCAGTTGAAAACCAAGCGACAGACCGTGCTTACCGAATCGGACAAACAAAGTTCGTACAAGTTCATAAGTTCGTAACGATTGGTACACTGGAAGAAAAAATTGATGAAATGCTACAACGCAAACAATCATTAAACGATACAATTATTACAAGCGAACAATGGATCACTGAGCTATCAATGGACGAGTTAGCAGATCTATTGGGTGTTTAATTAGTTAAAATCAATGTTGTTACTTGTAAAGGGGCTGTCTCATATGTCTATTTGACATGAGGGCCTCTTTTTTATTGATTTAAAAAGAGGATTGTGTTGATTTCCACTCCAGGTGGCTCGCTTTCCGTGGGGCGAGAGCTAAGCCTCCTCGGCACGCCTCCGGGGTCTTTGCCTTCCCGCTATTCCCACAGGAGTCGAGCCACCTTCCGTTGCAATCTCATTCTTTATCTTCAATGCACTCTAAAATATATTTAAAACAATAAAACCTTAAAAAGTAATTATCTTAATATCTATATTTTATATCCCATACGGCAACCCTTTCATTTTATTTAACTCAAGTAAAGAGAACTAATCAGTAGTAACTACAATAATGATTGTTCGCTATAACAATGGCACTCACATCTAACTCCTTTTAGAACATTAGTTATCTTACCATGTGTTTACTTATTGTTTTATCTATATATACTCAAATAGCTTTATTTCTAAATAATAAACAAAATAAAAAACAGACCTCTATACAGGTCTGTTTTTTATTTATTATACCGATTGCATTTCTTGAAGGCGTTCGATATGATATTTAGCTTCTAATTTACAAGAATAAGATGGGTCTTCCACCTTTAGCTCTTTTACTAGTTGCTCGATTTGTTGAATTTGATCTTCTGTCGGATCATCATTCAAAATTTTTGTAATATCTGCGTTCATTTTTGTAGCTAATTCTTGGTGAAACTGTTCACTATTCAAGATTGAATCTTCAACAGTTGATTGCCATGAAGCGTGTTGCTCATTGTAACTTTTCCACTCAGCTAAGAAATCATCCCAGCTATACGCTTCTAAATCCCACTCTAAGTCCCTCATATATAATTCAAAAGCAGTTTTGATAGAGTTGGTAATGCTAACCTTCGTACCACGTGGTAAATCTTTGAGCATGATGTACATACCCCCGTTTTAAAATTTTTGTAAATTCTCTAAGGTGTATTTTTTGATAACATTGTTATAATACCATAAAATGACGAATTACAACAAAATAATTTAAATTATTCTACAATTTACACGTGGTATGGCAAAATCAAGAATCATTTTTTGAAATAATTGGTATGGCAAGAAATATCTTCTTATTTTAATGCAAATGTTAATTCAACTTCACATGCAACTTGACCATCAACTGTTGCTACACCTTTACCTTTACCAATCGGTCCGCGCATTTTCACAAGTTCAACTTCAAGTCTAAGTGTATCACCTGGTACTACTTGTTTTTTAAATCGGCAATTATCAATACCCGCAAATAGTGCAAGTCTACCTTTATTTTGCTCTAAGCTTAGTGCAGCAACTGCCCCAACTTGTGCAAGTGCTTCAACTATTAATACTCCTGGCATTACAGGAAATTCTGGAAAATGACCATTAAAAAACTCTTCATTTGCTGTTACATTTTTTAATCCAATTGCACGCTTTCCTTCTTCAAGCTCTACAATTCGGTCAACTAATAAAAATGGATAACGATGTGGAATAATCTCTTTAATTGCTTGGATATCTAACATTTTATGTCTCCTCCTAGATTCGTTTGACTGATTCGTACAAAAAAAGAAGCAAGTCTTAAGACCAGCTTCTATTTTTTTATAAGTAATATACTATCTTATTTTATTATTTAACGCAATCCATTAATTAAACCGCTCATTTCATCAGCCATTGTAATTGCACGTGAGCTGAATTGATAAGCTTTTTGGGTAATGGTTAAGTCTGTCATTGATGTCGCTAAATCGACATTTGATTGCTCTAGCGCGCCACCCATCGTACTTACTTGATTTGCATTAATTGGACGAACTGTTTGTCCAGCAGTTGCTGCCGGAGATATACGGTACAAATTACTGCCTGCACTTTCAAAGTTTTGAGGCTTCAGAACATTTACTACGGCAAGTTGATAGTTCGTTCTTGTTCCATTTTGATTTGTTACTGTCAGACCACCAGTTTCATTAAACGAAAAGTCCTTTGCATTTCCGTCCACTATAATTGGACCATTCGTACCTAATACTGGATGTCCCTCACTCGTAGAAAGCTGCAATCTAGAACCATCACCGTTTATTGGTAATAATTGAAATGACCCGTCTCTTGTATATCTAGTTTCCGTACGGCCATTTTCAGTCACATTTACTTGGAAAAATTGATTTTTTTGAACTAAAGCTACATCAAGCTTTCGTTCCGTACGTTGAATTGCACCAGCATCCAATTGTAGTGCTGTATGAGCAAGTTTTGCACCTACTCCATAACGAACTCCAAAAGGCGTGTTTCGACCTACCTCTTGATCATAACGCGTTTGGTTATCATACTGTTGAGTAAGCATTTCACTAAAGTTTGTATCACGACGTTTATACCCTACTGTGTTTACATTAGAAATATTATTACTAATTACATCTAATTGGTTCTGTAGTTGTCCCATTGTATTAGAAGCGATTGTTAGCATGCGATTCATAGAATTACCCTCCTCAATTTATTTTTGGGCTGTTTTCATAACATTGTTTTTATATTATTTGTTCTTAATAATCAGTCTAATTTTGTTACAGATCATCTCTAAACCGTGTAATAAACATTTGTAATTTTACTGTGTTTATCTTAAGCTTCCAATCTCATTTGCAGCTTTTTCCATGCTTCGATCATATGCTTGTAAAACCTTTTGGTTAGCTTCAAAGCTACGGTACGCTGACATAAGTTCAGTATATGTCTGTGTTACATCAACATTTGAACGCTCAATAAATCCTTGGTTAACAGAAAAAGCAATTCGATTATTCCTAGAAGCTGTCGGAAGCGCTTGTCCACTTGTCGTTTTGAATAGACCTTCGCCTTCTTTCACTAATGTGTTTGGGTTATCAGAAAATGCTACTTTTAATTTTCCTGCGTTACGTCCATTATCAATAATCGTTCCATCTTCAAGCATTTTGAAATCAGAAGATTGAACTTGAATACGTTGATTATTTTCTCCTAAAACATAAAAGCCATTATTTGTTGTTAAATAACCTTGTTGATCTAGCGTAAAATTCCCGTTTCTAGTATAGCGAACAGTTCCATCTGGATTTTGAAGCTCAAAAAATAGGGCTCCTTTTGTTTTAGCAGCCGTATTGAATGGAATAACTCGCTCTTGAATCGCTATATCTGTGGATTTATTTGTTTGTTGAAGATCACCTTGTGTAAACTTTGGTAGTGTTTCTTGCATGTATACCCCAGTATTCAATCCGCCTAAGGTTGGACCATTTTGGCTAATCGTTTTACCTGGAATATCTTCTGTGTTCATTCTTTTCATTAATAATTCTGGAAAAGAACGCAAGGAAGCTTGTTCTCCTTTATAACCAGGCGTATTAGCATTTGCTATATTGTTGGTCAAGTATTCTGTTACTCTTTGCTGTGTGATCATACCTGATGCTGCTGCATAAAAACCTCTTAGCATTAAGCTACTCCTCTCCATCTATTTAGCTTCAATATTTGAAACTAAATGACATTCCACAATAATTGATAACATATATATCTATCTATTCGTCCGAATCTATTTTCGCTTTAAATATTGCATTTTTTAATCAAACATTGAGTCATTGTATATAAGAT